>NZ_JAIVFV010000043.1 GCF_020829445.1 Nostoc sp. CHAB 5836 | reverse complement strand
GGGACAAATTGTGTCTTTAGAGTATGGCGACAGGAATCTGTATGCAGAAGTCATTCAATTTGTAGTTTCCCGCCGTTGCAACTCAGTTTCGACTTTTCCTTCAATTGCTTGAGCGATCGCTCTAACCTGTACCCTCGAATAGCCAGTCATCATCACAAAGTAATCAGCTAGGTAAGACACCTCTGCTACTTTGAGCAATAAAATCTCACCTGCTTTGCGATCTGATGCGGCAACTGCGATCGTTGCAGCTAATTTTCCGCTTACCTCTTCGGTTTGGGCGTAGCTCTTTACCGCACTCTTCGTCAGTGGGACAGATTGTAATGGGAAATTTCCTTGGAAATAATCAGTCATTAAACCTCAGGTGCTTTTTTTCTTTTGAAACAATTGTTTACATTTACTTACAAACAACAAACAATTGATCTGAAAATGTGTCAATAGGTTTTTTTGAATACTAACAAAAAAACAGGTGTCTATGGGGTCTAGTTTGAGAATTGAGTGTTTAGATTTCAACATCAGCTTTGGGTTCTGGAATCAGGTCACCGATAAATTCATACTGGGCGCGGGTCAGCTTGCTGGGGTAAGCTTTACCTAAATCGGAGAGAAGGCTCCCGCCATAATCTTTGATTATGGCAGTGAGATGAATCGAGGGCGAAACGAAAATTATGCGACAACAGCCAGAGCAACTGGAGGAGAATGGTT
Source organism: Nostoc sp. CHAB 5836 (assembly GCF_020829445.1). GTDB lineage: Bacteria > Cyanobacteriota > Cyanobacteriia > Cyanobacteriales > Nostocaceae > Nostoc. The sequence continues at coordinate 44,710 of NZ_JAIVFV010000043.1, read as the reverse complement.
GGGGTTTTGAATTTAGCACTTTGTGCAATCTGACCCCATTGCTTACGATTAAACTTCTTGTTTGGTAACTACTGTGGACTGAATTACTCTAGGTTCTGCAATCAATGAGTAACACAACGACTCATACTGATTTAAAGCTTGCTCAAAAGCATAGTGTTCAACCGCATATTGACGACTTTTATAACCCAGAGTTTTGACTTTTTCGGGATTTTGATACAAATCTAAAATTGCCATTGCTAAAGCTTGGGAATCTTCTGGAGCAACGATAACTCCGCCGCCACTTTGCCTAATGGCTCTTGCTGCCGTACCATTATCAGGGACAGAGGCAACCAAGGCGCGACCACTGGCAAGTAACACTTGAATTTTTGACGGCATATTGAAAGATATAACATTTTTCTTTTGCACTACTAAACCAATATCCGCAGCTGCCAACATTTGTGGCAAATATTTGCGGGGTTGAAATGGCAGTAGCAAAACATTATCTGCGCCGCAGTCTAAACATTCCTGTTGCAATCGCTCTAAACCTTTTGCCTCTCCAACGATGACAAAAACAATATCTGGGATGTGGCGCAACACAGAAGCAGCTTTGACAACGTTTTCCAAGCCTTGTGTTAGGGCAATGTTACCAGAATACAGCACTACAAATTTGCCATTTAGATTATGTGCTGTGCGGAAAGGGTTATTTTCTTTCGACAGGGGGCGAATAAAATTTACATCAACCCAGTTGGGAATTTGCACGATTTTATCAGCTTCCACGCCTTTAGATCGCAAATTATCTACAAACCCATCGGCAATGACGCTAATTTTACTGGCAGTATGGTAAGCAAATTTTTCTAATAATGTAAACAACTGGATGAGCAATTTATTTTTCAGTAGACCGACATGGACGGCTGCTTCTGGTAATATATCTTGTAGATTTAAGATCACAGGACAAGCACGTAACCATCCTAAAAGAGCAACTGGTACACAGCTTGGCAAAGATGGTGATGTTGAGAGAATAACATCTGGACGCCAACCAATGAGAGCGGGCACAAAACTAGTGACAACAAAACTAGCATCTAGCAACACCCGGTCTAATAGGTTGGGGTGTGGACGAATCCAAACGTAACTGCGTTGAATTTGAACGCCATTTTTGTATTCGTTGAGATACCACTTGCCCCGATATTCCTGGTAAATTTGACGCTCAGGGTAGTTGGGCATAGCGGTGATTACCCGCACTTCGTGCCCACGTTTCACTAGTCCCTCTGCTAGTTCAGTCATCAGTGGGGCAATACCAATTGGTTCTGGATAGTAGTTGTAGGAGTAAATTAAAATCCGCATAAAAAATTAGTCCGAAGAACTCCGATTTTTTATTTAATGACAAATGTTTTGTCTGAAACATGATTTGGAGGTTGGAAACTCCTACATTTAATTGTGGCTTCAGACTTTTTTTATGTCAGGTATTTACCTTAAAATTTGAGTAAAATCTTATATTGAATGCTTAGAAATACGGAGATTTATTTTGACTATTTAAGCAGGATTTCAAGTGTATATTTCTGATTTGTACGTAAGTATAAACCCTAAATATAGCAGTCTGCTTTGAATTATTTACGTGGTGTGGGAAGCGCAAGCGCGGCGCGATAGACAGGGATCAGGGAGTGGCGAAGAAGCCTTTTCAGGGTGTACTCATTTTTTTAAATGAAGTACGAGTCCTATATTGAGATATTAATAGGACTTACGCAAGTGTCACAAAAAATAAAAACTTTTAGTTTGTAGTAAGGGCTACCCTACGGGAACGCACCGCGAACAGCCCTGATCTTGAGGACTAAAGTCCTCACTACAAACTCAAAATAATATGCCAGTTGCGTAAGTCCTAATTAATTAAGACTGTTTCATAATACTAGTTATAGAATGAGCGATCGCCCTTGTATTTTCTCCTTTTTTGCTGGTTCAGGATTCCTAGATTTAGGTTTTGAAACCAACGGTTTTAATATTGTTTACGTCAATGAAATCTTCCCGCCATTCATGGCAGCATACCGCTATTCACGGCAGGTTCTCAATCTACCGTTGCCAGAATATGGGTATTATGAAGGAGAAGCAGCAGACGTAACCCAACTTCTCGAAGCTTCACAAACACGACACCTCCGGGAGTTAGTACGAGACTGCCGCAAATTTAATAATATTGTGGGCTTCATTGGGGGGCCTCCTTGTCCTGATTTTTCTCTTGGTGGGAAAAATAGAGGCCGTTTAGGAGATAATGGCAAACTTTCCGCTTCTTACGTTGAATTAATCTGCCGAAATCTTCCAGATTTCTTTTTATTTGAGAACGTTAAGGGGTTGTGGAAAACGGCAAAGCATCGTTTATTTTTTGAAGCACTCAAGCAACAATTATTGGAAGCAGGCTATATATTAACAGAGCGGTTAATTAATGCTATCGAATATGGTGTACCCCAGGATAGAGAAAGAATTATTCTCATTGGTTTCCGAAATAATTTGATTGAGGATATAGGAATAAAACTAGGTAGTCAAAAGTTCCTACATGAAGGATCTTTTCCTTGGGAAAATCAAATTTTATATCCTCAACAAAAAGTTTTCGCTTATCCTTGGCGTCAGTGCGAACCATTCCAAGAAAACTCCATCATCCCTTGTCCTGATGGCATCCCTCAAGAACTCACCGTAGAATTATGGTTTAGAAAAAATAATGTGCTGAAGCATCCCAATGCTGAAAACTGTTTTCAACCAAGGGCAGGTATTACAAGATTTGCTGCTATTGATGAAGGAGATGATTCTAAAAAGTCTTTCAAGCGTCTTCACAGATGGCGTTACTCTCCGACAGCTTGCTATGGAAATAATGAAGTACATTTGCATCCCTACAAAATCCGGCGAATATCTGTGGCGGAAGCTTTAGCCATACAATCTTTGCCGGCAAATTTTGTACTTCCAGAGAATATGTCACTGACGAATATGTTTAAGACTATTGGTAATGGCGTGCCCTACTTGGCCTCGAAGGCATTAGCTAAAACTATTATTAACTTCTTAGGAATTGGTGTGACAAATGCTGTTGATATTCATAACTTTACTACAGCCAAATGTCAACTTAAATACTTACAGTAATTTTGCCATATCTACAAAGCCGACAACCCAGAGAAGTCAGCAGCTTGTTTTCAGGATAAACTCGTAATAAATATGGTTTAATATATATATAAGAAATGTTTTAATTTTTTATAAAGTTTAACAATCAATCACTGGCAGAAGACACAATGGCAGCAGACTATCCGGATATTGATATTGCGCCATTTATCGATCACGCCCTGTTAACGCCAACTGCTACTCCAGAGCAGGTTGAGCAGTGGTGTGAAGAAGCATACAGATTCAATTTTGCGGCGGTTTGCTTGTACCCCGCCTATGTCAAACAAGCAGTCGAACTCCTCCACGGCAAGAACCCAAAAGTCTGCACGGTGATTGGCTTTCCTTCTGGTGCGACGACTTCAGCAGTCAAGCTATATGAGGCTCAAGAAGCGGCAGATAGTGGGGCCACTGAGTTGGATGTGGTAATGAACTTGGGATGGTTGAAAGCTGGCAAAACTGAAGAAGTCCACCGGGAAATTGCCGAAATTTGTGAAGAGACTGGGCAAACTGTCAAGGTAATTTTGGAAACTAACCTGTTGACAGATGGGGAGAAAAAAATAGCTGCTGAAATAGCTATGGAGGCGGGAGCGGCATTCTTAAAAACTAGTACAGGTTGGAATGGTGGTGCAACAGTGGCCGATGTGCGACTTTTGCAGGAATTAGCCAAAGAAAGAGTAGGAATTAAAGCTTCAGGTGGTATCCACACGATCAATCAAGCCCTAGACTTAATCGTAGCGGGTGCTACTAGATTAGGCACATCTCGGGGTATGGATTTGATCCGCCAGCGCGATAACTTGGGAAAGGGTGAATAGTCATTTGTCATTTGTCATTTGTCCTTTGTCATTTGTCCGAAGCTAATGACCAATAACCAATAACAGGGCAAAGGCATATTGTCAATAAGAATCTCTCAATGTCAATAAAGCCATAATAATCGCATTAATGCCCGCTTATTGACAAAATTTTAAGCGATCGCCTTAACCCCTGAAAAATCAATCAAACAATAAATTCTTGTTCTCCCGTTAATACATTAATTAAGGTTTTTGTCAAGATTAATTAAGATGCGTTTGCCCTGATAACCAATGACTAATGACCAATAACCAATGACCAATGACCAATGACAAATGACAAATGAGTAGAACCTACAAAGCAACCGGAATTAATCTTAAAACCCAGGTGTTAGGAGAATCAGATAAAATAGTGACGATTTTGACACGGGAATTCGGTCTGATTCGAGCAGTGGCTCCAGGGGCACGTAAGCACAACTCCAGCCTGGGTGGGAGGAGTGGTATGTTCGTTGTGAATGAACTATTAATTGCCAAGGGGCGATCGCTTGATAAAATTACTCAAGCACAGACGTTAACAACTTATCCTGGTTTAGCTAAAGATTTGGGAAAATTGGCGGCAAGCCAGTATTTAGCAGAAATAGTCCTATGTCAAGCTTTGAGTGAACAGCCCCAAGAAGAACTTTATGAGTTGTTCAATGAACATCTCCATCGCTTAGAGGCTTTGTCTCGTGCAAATACATCTGGTGTTTTGGCTCATCTGGCTCATGGGGTATTTCACCTTTTAGCCTTAGCAGGAGTGACACCACAAGTGCAAATGTGTTGCCTATCTAGGCGCTCCCTTAAGCCAGACTTTACAGACCCCAACTGGCAGGTAGGATTTAGCATCCCTGCTGGTGGAACGATTTGCTTAGAAGCTTGGAAAACTTTACGAAGAGATGGGGAGACGAAGATCAGGGCAGAGGGGCACAGCAGCAGAGGAGCAGGGGAGCAGGGGGAGATTAATAACCAATTACCCATGCCCCATGCCCCATTCCCAATGCCCAATGCCCAAACAGTTGTTGTACATCGGCAAGAAATACCTGTGATTTCTACTCGTCTGGGTGCTATGGAATTAGCTTTGCTTCAACATCTGTCACAACCAGAGATAATGCAAATTGATGGTGCTAGAGATGATCACTGGTTATCTGTTGAGCAGATTTTGCGCCAGTATGCTCAGTATCAATTAGGTCGCCCTATTCGCTCTTCTACCTTGATCGACTCTTATTTTGCTGCCAACCATGATGCAACCGTCTGATTTGAATAAAAAGATTCTGCCTTTGTCACCAAGCCTCGCCAAAAAACAGAATCGGGCATTAGATCCTACAGTCAGGAATCATTTGAGTGCCGTACCTAAGTGTACACCTAGTGAAATCAATGACCAAGAAATGTCCCCAAAAGACGTTTCTAAAAACGATCCAAGTTGGACAGCCGAGATCTCAAAAATTGATCTTCCAAGCCAATCAGAACCACAATCTGAGGACAAATTAACCACTGCTGAGGTAGATTGCAACGGCGCTGGCAATGGGCAGAATTCACCCGTAACTACTATCTTAGAAAAAGAAACACCGAAATTAGAAAGGTCTACTTCAGGTGGAGAAGCTGTTGCAGGGAGTGTAAAACAGCAAGGATTTTTGCCTGTATTAAAAAACCCTAATTTCTTGGCTCTTTGGGGTGGTCAAGTTTTCTCCCAACTAGCAGATAAAGTTTATTTGGTACTGATGATTGCTTTGATTAATACTCAGTTTCAGGCTAGTAATCAGAGTATTAGTGGTTGGGTGTCAGTCTTGATGATGGCTTTTACTATTCCAGCAGTATTGTTTGGTTCAGTTGCTGGCGTGTTTGTCGATCGCTGGTCGAAAAAGGCTGTGCTGGTGGCAACGAATATTTGGCGCGGCATCCTGGTTTTCTCAATTCCTTTTCTGCTGTGGTTGACTCATAGCTGGAAACCCATAGGAGTCCTACCAGTGGGTTTTTTGATCATCCTGGGTGTGACTTTTTTAGTTTCCACACTGACGCAGTTTTTCGCACCGGCGGAACAGGCGGCAATTCCCTTAATGGTAGAAGAACAGGATTTACTCTCGGCAAATTCGCTTTATACAACAACAATGATGGCATCGGTGATTGTTGGGTTTGCTGTGGGAGAACCATTGTTAGCGATCGCCGATGGACTTTGGTTACAAGTTGGTGGTAGTGGTAGTTTAGGTAAGGAACTTTTAGTAGGTGGTAGCTATGCGATCGCTGGACTAATTTTGTTCCTCCTGGCAACTAAGGAAAAACACCACGATCCCGATACAGAATTCCCTCACGTCTTTTCGGACTTGCGGGATGGTTTTGCTTACCTCCAAGCAAATCAGCGCGTCCGCAATGCTTTGCTTCAGCTGATTATCTTGTTTTCTGTCTTTGCAGCATTAACTGTTCTAGCCGTTCGCATGGCAGAAATCATTCCCAACATGAAAGCCTCCCAATTCGGCTTTTTACTAGCAGCCGGTGGTGTTGGCATCGCTGCTGGCGCAACAATTCTCGGTCAATTTGGTCAACGCTTCTCCTATACCCAGCTAAGTCTGTGCGGTTGTATGGGTATGGCAGCATCCCTAATTGGTCTGTCCGTATTTACAACCCAACTATGGCTAGTCTTGTTACTTGTGGCGCTATTAGGTATCTTTGGGGCGCTAGTGGGAATTCCCATGCAAACCGCAATCCAAACAGAAACACCTCCAAAAATGCGTGGTAAAGTTTTTGGCTTGCAGAACAACGTAATTAATATTGCTCTCTCCTTACCTTTGGCATTAGCTGGTGTCGCAGAAACCTTTGTAGGATTACAGGTAGTTTTTTTGGGATTAGCTGCGATCGTCTTTTTAGGAGGTATATTAACCTGGTATAACTCACGCAAGTAGTTATCAACTAACAGGAGTTATTATTCATTACTTTGAAGTAATTAATATTTACTTAAAGCTTTTGTGTTCATGGTAAACTGAGGTCAGTGAAAATTTATCATATACTTGCGGGATTATCAATCTGACATTAGTCAGAATAAGTTGTTTAAATATCAGAAACTAACAACTTATAAGTAAAATAAATAAAGCCATAAATCCACTGGTTTAATCAGCTTAAAAGAGGCTTTTTAAACAAAGCGTGGTGGGAATCTGTAATAACTAAAAAAATCAGCAAGTATAGCTAGATAAAATAAAAATCACAAAGGACACATAATAGATCAAACCTGCTTTTCTTACAGCTAAATAAAGAATGCGTATAGCCTGGATTGGAAAAAAATCACCCTTTTGCGGCAACGTCACCTACAGTCGAGAAATTACAAATTCCTTGCTAGATAGGGGACATCAAGTTAGCTTTCTTCACTTCGCCCAGGAAGAGTCTGAACCTGACAATTGGCCAAATCTCCGAGAGGTTTCCCTTCCTTTCATTTACAAGTCGCAGGTTTACACAATTCCCACTTTTAAAGCGACCAAAGTTTTAACCGATTCACTCCGGGAAATCAAGCCAGATATAGTCCATGCTTCCTTAACGTTATCTCCTCTAGACTTTTTTCTACCGGAAATCTGTGAGGAACTGAGGTTACCCCTAATTGCCACTTTTCACACGCCGTTTGCTGGTAAGGGGGCAAAGCTGATATCGGGAACACAACTTTTGGCTTATCAGCTCTACGCGCCTTTTTTAGTTAACTACGATCGCGTAATTGTATTTTCCCAAATTCAGCGAGAATTATTGGCAGGGATGGGCGTGCGGGAAGAAAATATCGCTGTAATTCCCAACGGTGTTGATACTGCCAAGTATTCTCCAGGGCTATCTCAAGTCAAAGCAGAATTTAAAGCTGAACGCTTGTTTGTCTATCAGGGTCGAATAGCGCCAGAGAAAAATATCGAAGCCCTGCTGCGGGCTTGGAAGCAGTCTGCAATGCGCCTTGGTAGTAAGTTGCTAATTGTTGGCGATGGGCCTTTGAAGTCTTCCTTGGAGCCGTTTTATGGTTCAGAATACGGCATTATCTGGTTGGGATTTGTCGCTGATGAAGACCGACGCATCGAAATTTTACGAGGCGCAGATGTATTTGTTTTGCCTTCATTGGTAGAGGGTTTGTCCCTATCTCTGTTAGAAGGAATGTCATGTGGGTTAGCTTGTTTAGCAACAGACGTGGGCGCAGATGGAGAAGTGTTGGAAAAGGGTGCAGGTGTAGTTATTAGTACCAAAACAGCGCGATCGCAATTAAGAACCCTCTTGCCAGTGTTGCAAGACCATCCAGAGTTAACAACATTACTGGGGCAAAAAGCCAGACAGCGTATATTAGACCGCTATACCCTTAGTAAAAATATTACTCTGCTGGAAGAACTTTATAAAGAAGTTTTAGCACAGCGACCTCTACCATTAAGTCGTAGAGCTTAGGGAATGCCAGTTATTACAACGGATACGCAGCGTTAACGAGTCAGACCTACGCACAGTTGGTAACGCTTCTCTTTGAGATGCTGGGCGAATGCTATCGAGCGTCGGGAACCTCCGCAACGCACTTGCTCCCCTAGGTATATTTATTTCAAAAATCAAATACTAGTCCTATATAAAGCATCAGTTACAAACTGATGATCACGCTATATTTGCAAATCTTAATCAAGTTCATGACGCACAGTGAGTTGGACATACTCACCTGTTAGACTAGGTATGATCATAAAGTTATAAAATGTAAATAATTATCGGCAAAAATTAAGTACATTGGTGCGAAAAAAACCAAGTATGTTAAGAAACGTAAATAAGCTTCAAACCCTTACTAATGACCAATACTTCGACCTCGCGATTCCTGAGCGTAGTCGAACGCGAGTGCGTCCCGCTCTTAAGGGCAGTACAAGTGAAAGCCTCAGCCAGTTAGCTTTAATTGGGCCGACCTACTTAATACATTAGTTAACATTAAATAATAAGTAACAGTAAATTAAAGCTACAAAATCAACAAATGACTACAATCATCGACATAAAAACATTATATGAATCTAATTACCTGCAATGGTTGGAGGAGACTATTAAATGTCTCAAAAATCGACAATTAGCAGACATTGACTATGAAAATTTAATAGAAGAATTGGAAGATTTGGCTAAAAATGAAAAAAGGCGAGTAAGAAGTTTGTTGGAACAAATTATTAGACATTTATTACTTTATCAAAATTGGGATTTAGAAAAGCCAAGAAATGCTAATCATTGGTCAGGAGAAATTATTAGTTTTCGTAATCAGATAAATGAAGATTTAAGTGCCAATTTACGCAAACATTTAGAGGATAATTTCAGCATAATTTATATTAATGCCTTAGATTATGTTAAGGCTAAAACAAAGCTAACCAATTTACCTGAATTATGTCCTTATACATTAGAGCAAATTTTGGATAAAAATTGGTTGCCTTAATCTTAAATTTTTCTTCTTTGCGCTAAACATTTTCATATTTTAACTCAGCAACACCATAAAATTAAGTCGCTACAATTTATCATATTCTTCTGGTTCTACGTTAGCCACTTTATTCAAAACTTGCTGAAATTTTTCCCAGCTACCGCTTTTGGCTTTTTCTTCCAAATAGTCTTTGGTCATCCATGCGGAAACTTGTGCAGATAAAGCAAGAGTTGCAAGTTGTTCAATAGAAATATTTTCTCTGGCTGCTAAAGCTTCAATTTGTTTATATAAAGATTCGGGTAGCTGTACATTTAAGTTAGTCATGGGATTTCTCCTACTATTTTTTCCGTAGTGACCAGCTTATAGTCTACCTATCGATCAATTAATCTTTGAATTGTCCACTAAAGACCATCCTAAACTGGTTGGCTGTTCATAAACCCGCTTTAGAGTATTTACATCTCTGGGAGAAATAGGCGGCGGGTTACGAACTTGAGAAAAATATAGCGCATCAGTTTGTAGTGGACTATGACCCCAAATTCCCAACGCATGACCGAATTCGTGGCGGGCTGCTGCAATGAGATATTCACCTGTTTGACTGGGACTTAACAAGATGGTGAAACGGTGGGATAAAACTTTGTTGTTGGTGTATAACTCGTAAGTAGTTTGTGCCGATCGCGCGCGGGGTATATTAGTACCAGGGGAAATTTGTAAAGGTGGCGCTTTTCGGGCGATCGTAATATCAGCAACTTCTGGCTGTTCGACTACTGTTAAAGGTAAATAATTACTCCACTCCTGTACACCCTGCAAGACACCGTTAACCCATGCTTGAGCTTGTTTTTCACTGACAGCTTTTGGTGGTTCTACATAAACTCGAACGGGAAATTGTGACCAGACTAAATAATCAACTTGGGTTGTTGTGACTTGGGAAAAGTAGTCACCACTGTTAGTGCTATCTTGCCACTGTGCGAGTGTGGGCGGTAAGGGATGGGGTTTTGGGGGGGATGAGGGGGATGAGGGGGATGAGGGGGATGAGGGGGATGAGGGGGATGAGGGGGATGAGGGGGATGAGGGGGATGGGGAGATGGGAAGAGAGATTATTAAGTTTGAAGATACATATTTTGGTTTTATTGTAAACCCATCGCTCAACTGGAGATTAGTAAAAATGATTAACAGCCCTGTGCCAAGAAAGAAGGCAAGAGCTGTAATTAACCGTCGTGAAATTAAAATTATTAGGGTGTTAAGTATCGGGTGTTGGGTTATTTTCCCCATTTACCTATCCTTATTTAGGCAGCCAACCAGCACTTAAAACTACTGTTAAACCAAGAAAAATTACTGTCAATGCCCAAGTAATTCGGTTTAAGGTGTTTTCTGCACTTTTGGTGCTGCTAAATAGCTGGGCTTGTCCACCAATGGCTCCAATGCCATCTCCTTTAGGGCTATGCAGCAAAACTAAGATAATTAAACCGGTGGCGGAAAATGCCCAAATGCCTTGCACGATATTAGTAACTGTCATGGTAGGAATCTCATTTATAAAAAGTTTCAAAAACAGAATTCAGGAGTTGGGAGTTGGGAGTTAGGAGTTAGGAGTTAGGAGTTAGGAGTTAGGGTTGGGAGTTAGGAGTTGGGAGTTAGGAGTTGGGAGTTAGGAGTTAGGGTTGGGAGTTAGGAGTTAGGGTTGGGAGTTAGGAGTTTGGGAAGTTTGAATTCACCACTGTTCATCATTAACTATTAACTCCTCACTATTAACTCCTCACTATTAACTCCTCACTATTAACTCCTAACTCTTAACTCCTAACTCTTCTACAGTCCTACTTGTACCGGGGTGCGAGTGCGTTGCAACTCGTAATCTGCTGTTTTTAGCAGCGATCGCCCGGTCATTTCTGGTGGCTGAGGCAGCTGTAAAATCTCTAGAATAGTGGGGGCGATGTCGGATAGCTTGCCATCGCTTCGCAGTTCGACATTTGTACCATATCCAGGAATTTTGACTTTCTCTCCTTCTACCAAGATGAAGGGGACTGGGTTAGTGGTGTGGGCTGTCCAGGGATTACCCGCTTCATCTAGCATATACTCAGCGTTGCCATGATCGGCAGTAATAATTGTTGTACCACCTGCTTTAATCACGCTCTCTAACAAGCGTCCCAAACAGCGATCAACTGTTTCAATTGCTGTAATGGTAGGATCGATTTGACCAGTATGCCCTACCATGTCTGGGTTGGCATAGTTAATCACAGCTAGGGAATACATACCCTTTTGAATCGCAGCGATCGCTACATCTGTAACTGCTGCTGCTGACATCGCTGGGGCCTGATCGTAAGTTGCTACCATCGGGCTACTTACTAGTTCCCGATCTTCTCCGGCAAAAGGTTCCTCCAGTCCCCCATTAAAGAAATAGGTGACGTGGGCGTATTTTTCGGTTTCGGCAGTGCGGAACTGCTTCAGACTATGATTGGCTATGACTTCTCCCAGAATGTTACTGAGATTCTGCGGCTCAAAGGCTACAGCCACAGGTAAGTCTGAATCATACTGCGTAAAGGTGACAAAGGACAACGGTGTGATTTGCTGTCTTTGAAAACCGTCAAATTTGGGACTGACCAAAGCTTGAGTTAATTGTCTGGCGCGATCGGGGCGGAAGTTGAAAAATATTACCCCATCCTCTGGTTCGATTGCGCCTGCGGCAATTCGGATTGGGTTGACAAATTCGTCTTTTACCCCTTCGGCGTAAGATGCTTGCAAGACTTCTACAGCTTTGCGATCGTCACCTGCACCATCTTGGGTCATCACATCATAGGCGCGTTTGACCCGATCCCAGCGGTGATCGCGATCCATCGCGTAGTAGCGACCGCTGAGGGTGACTATGCGCCCAATGCCTGTGCGGTCTATATAATCTTGCAAGAGCGTGATTGCTTTTACACCCTCAGTTGGGGCGGTGTCACGACCATCAGTGATGGCGTGAATACAAACTTCTGGAATTCGCTGGTCTTTCGCTAAGTCAATTAGTCCGAATAGATGGGTGATATGCGAATGTACCCCTCCCTCAGAACAAAGCCCGACTAGATGCAGCTTGCTATTCCGAGAACGAACTTCCTGGCAAATTTTGACAAGTGCTGGGTTGGAGGCAATAGAACCGTCTTCGACCGCATCAGAGATGCGTACCAGTTCTTGCGGTACCACTCGTCCAGCACCAATGTTCAAATGACCAACTTCCGAGTTGCCCATTTGGCCATCTGGCAACCCTACAGCTTTTCCTGATGTGTGGATGAGGGTATGGGGGTAAGCTGCCCATAAACTGTCCATGATGGGAGTTTTAGCAGCAGTAATGGCGTTTCCTCGCGTTTGGTCGCAGTAGCCCCATCCGTCTAAAATGACTAGCACCACCGGAGCAACAGGTGCTTTGGTCATAGTAAAATTGCCCTTTACTTTTTGTAATATCCGAATGATACCACTGCTAATCCATGCCGCAAGTGAATTTTTGCTTATTAATTTATTTTATGAAAGAATTGCAGTTTTTTGATAGACTTTTTAAATTTTAGCAATTTTTCTGTAATGTTGTTGAGCGCTAATAACAAATGATTACTTAGTAGTAGAGTTTTCGCGCTACTACTAAGTAATCATTTGTTATTTCCTTTTAGTGGAAGCTTTTGCAGCTTTTTTAGCAGCTTTTTCAGCAGCGATCGCAGCTAACTTGGCTTGTTCTTTTTCTTCGGCAATTTTCTGGAGATAGTAATGATAATCTCCTAAGTAAACGCGGAATTCGCCATCACGAATTTCAACGATTTTGTTAGCTACTTGAGAAATAAAGTAGCGATCGTGGGAAACTACAATTGCCGTGCCATCATAATTTTTAAGCGCTTCTTCCAGCATTTCTTTAGCTGGAATATCTAGGTGGTTTGTCGGCTCATCTAAAATTAGTAAGTTCGCAGGACGTAAGAGCATTTTTGCCAACGCCAGACGAGCTTTTTCTCCTCCACTTAATGCGCCAACTGCCTTAAATACAGTATCACCAGTGAATAAGAAGCGTCCCAAAAGTGTGCGGACTTCTTGATTATCCCAATCGGGAACTTCATCATGGATAGTTTCCATGACAGTTTTCTTCAAATCCAAGGCTTCAGCTTGATTTTGCTCAAAGTAACCGGGAATAACGTTGTGATCCCCTAATTGAACACTACCTTCTGTGGGTGGTTCCATACCCATAATTACGCGCAGAAGGGTAGATTTTCCAGCACCATTTGGGCCAAGAAATGCAATGCGATCGCCTCTTTCAATGAGGAGATTTGCTGCCAAAAACAGGATTTTATCACCATAAAGATGAGTTAAATCTTTAATGTCTACTACCTCCCGTCCACTACGGGGTGCGGGGGGAAAACGGAAGTGGAGAGTTCTTACCCCTGCAATGGGTGCTTCAATGCGCTCAATTTTGTCGAGTTGTTTTTCCCGGCTTTTCGCCTGGGTACTGCGGGTAGCACTGGCGCGAAATCTATCAACAAATGTTTGCTGTTTTTCTAATTCTTTTTGCTGACGTTCGTAAGCACTCAGTTGTGCTGATTGACTTTCGGCTTTTTGTTCCAAATATGCCGAGTAGTTCCCAAGGTAAGTACTAGAGACACCACGTTCAGTTTCGACAATTTGGGTGCAGAGGCGGTCAAGGAACTCCCGGTCATGAGAGACTATTACCATCGGCGTAACTAGCCCTCGGAGGTAATTTTCTAACCACTCAATGGTTTCTAAATCTAAGTGGTTAGTCGGTTCATCCAGCAGCAACAAGTCAGGTTTTTGCAGCAGTATTTTACCTAAACTCATCCGCATTTGCCAACCACCACTGAAGGCACTAACGAGGCGATCGCCATCTTCTAGCCCAAACCCCATTTCTGGTAAGATTTTCCCGATGCGTGCATCTAAGTTGTAGCCATCCAAGGCTTCAAATTTGCGCTGCAAGCGATCCAACTTGTCGATCAGTCGATCCAGTTCCTCTGGGCTAGCCGTTTCCATCTCTTGTGGTATGTGCGCCAGAGATAACTGTACTTCGTTGGCTTCTTTGAAGACAGTCCAAAATTCTTCTCTAACGGTGCGGGTGGGGTCTACTTCAAACTCTTGGTTGAGGTAGGCTATATGTAAGCTATTAGGACGGATAATTTCGCCTGCGGTGGGTTCAATTTCCCCAGAGATGATTTTGAGTTGGGTAGATTTTCCAGCACCGTTGACACCGACTAAGCCAATGCGATCGCCTGGTTTAACTTCCCAGTTGATATCTTTGAGAACTTCGCCTGTGGGATAAATTTTACTTATATGTTCTAGTCGCAGCATTAAGTTTCTCTCAGGTAGGGAGTGGGTGGTTGAGGACGAAGTACTAACACCGCCTCTAATATTAACAAAAATTAACTATAAATTCGTCGTGAGAAAGTCTCGTGAGCGCAAACCAAATTTTGCTTGAGCCACGGATAAAATTTACCACATCTATCTTAAGGCTGACTTTGTGCTACTTGTCTGACTTCTTCGACATTCAAATCTAACGCCTGTGCTACTTGTTCTACAGTCAACCCTGCTGCCAACATTGCTGGTACTGCTTTTAGTTTCCCTTGAACCTTACCTTGTTCAATGCCTTGTTCAACACCTTCCTGAAAGGCTTCTTGATAAAATCTGGTTTGCTTTAACTCGCTTAAGCTAAACATTTGCTCCATCTCCTCCCTACTGATTGTGGGAAATTTGTAAACCAAAATAGTCTCTATAAATTGTAATAATTGCTGCTGTTTTGATGGTGAGTTTATCTCTGACTTAGTTCTGTCTATCAACTGCCTTGCTTGGACAATTGCGATATCATCGGCTGCAATTACTAATTTAGCAGTTGCAATGCCGATTGGAAGCGATGCAGCTTCACCTAATTCATCCAAATAAATGCGCCTGACGCGCCCACTTGTGAAAAACTCACGGTAATGTTTGATATTGCCTGTATCTACTTTCCTATTTGGGTATAAAACCACAGCACCCCAATCATTTAACGGTTGATTCTGACGCAGGTATAAA
The DNA here is from genome assembly GCF_020829445.1 of Nostoc sp. CHAB 5836. Classification (GTDB taxonomy): domain Bacteria; phylum Cyanobacteriota; class Cyanobacteriia; order Cyanobacteriales; family Nostocaceae; genus Nostoc. The sequence continues at coordinate 29,386 of NZ_JAIVFV010000043.1, read as the reverse complement.
CATATTTCTGCAATTAGCCGTGAATAAATTTCCCCATCGGCTTGAAATTACACTTCCACAAAGTAAATCTGGTTTCCGCTTCCTGGTGTCGGTAGAAATACCCCATCGATTCTGAAGGCTGTTTGTTTGATTTCAACTGATGAAAATTGATAAAGGCTAGCATCTTCTGGAGGATTACCAATAATTTCAAATAAGATCAATACCTTCGCCAATTTACGAGCCTTGATATAGAACAAACCTAAGATTTTACAAGTTTGTTTTTGCCGGATGGCAAAAAACTGACCCAATAAAATACTGTATGGTTTGTGTGGAAGTAATTTTGACTGTAGTATACGTCTGGACTGGAGTTTGACGTTTTGCCTCATAATCAAGCATGGTCTTATGTTGGGCTATTTCGCTTCCTCAAGGGTGCAACTTTGACTCTAAGAATTCACTTAAAAAACTCTCCTTTATTAAAGCAGGAAATTTTACTATAAAAACACAAAATGCGCGTATTCACTGATGTAAACGGCAAATTTGCATAGTTAATATGTAGCAAATAATATAGCATCGGCTAGTGGATCAAGTTTAGAGGATGTTTTAAAAGTGGTTGGCTGTGATTTTAGGCACTTAGTTGATCCCCCCAACCCCCCTTAAAAAGGGGGGCAAAACCTTTCAAAGTCCCCCTTTTTAAGGGGGATTTAGGGGGATCTAGAACGTTTTGCTACCGATAAAAAGACTTTTAAAACATCCTCTCACTAGGTCGGGAAACGCTATATGTTGGGCTATTTCGGCAAAAGCTAGATTACTTATTTTTTTGGCTAAGGTATTGATAAGATAAAAGATTTACGGTATTTGAATAAAAGAGTACCTAGTTTTGTTTTTAAAGATGAAGAGCAAGGTTTTGTTGCTAAATATCTTGAATACTATCGTACTCTTTATAAGGCATGGAATACGAACCACAGAGGCGCAGAGAACACAGAGAGAAGGAGAAGGAGGAAATGCTTAACTGAACTGTATTGAAATATAACGTGTCTCCAAGTAAAAAATGAGCGTCAGAAAAATGGTAGGAACTATCCTTGCCAGTCTTGACGAGTATCGCACAGAAAATTGTCTGCGATCGCCTCATCAAATAAATAGGGGCAATGTTCTGGAAAAATTCGTAATGGTAAGTTAGTTTCTCGTAGCGCCAAATCGACCCCCGCTTCAAAGCCATCTAACAAGGCTTCTTCGATTCGAGACTTTAAGCTAGGGTTCTGTCGCAAATGCCTATGGATGGCGCGACGCTGTTCTCGAATTGTTAAAAACCAACTGCGATCGCGTTGTTCGGGTTGATACTCCCACTTCAAGAGATGGCCAAGCAATACACTCAGACGACTCACGAGTTCTCGATACTCCTGTCTGCCCAAAGCTTGAATTTCCTCTTGCAGGTGTTGCCAGTCTAGTTCCATAACTAGCCTCTGCTCTAACGCTTTAGCCTGTTGCTGTGTCCAGCCATAGAAGTCTTCGTCATACAAAAAAGGTTTTTCCATAAAGTTGAATCTTCACAGCAAGAGACCACAAACTAGTTTGTTGACACTTTCAGGGCTATCCAGGTCTAATTGGTAAAATACGCACCCTAGATTGGGCTTGGTCAACAGTGACCAATGCGCCTGTTAAGAGTGAGGACTCAAACTGCTTCAGAGCTGAAATGACTATCTGTTCGATACTATTAGGCAAAATATCCTGGGTGCGAACCTGAATAACACTGGGGGTATCAGCACCTGTTGCAGCAAGCAAGGAGCCGAAGTCTAAATCGTGAGTAAAGACGATATAACCATTAGTTCTTGCCCACTCCATAATTATTGAATCTTTCTCGCGGGGGTCGCCAATGGTAGACCAGTGGACAGATGAAATATTGTACCTCTCAAAAACCGCAACCCAATCAGGGGAAAGGTTCATATCAATCAAAATCTTCATGCACTTATAAGAGGGACTTCAATTTCTTCAACTCGCCATGCTGCATAGGCAAGCGCCTCATAGATATCAGCTTCTTCGAGGTAGGGATATGCTTTGAGAATATCAAAGAAGCTGTGTCCAGATGCCATTAAGCCAACGATAGTACCAACAGTGACACGCATTCCTCGAATGCAGGGTTTGCCGCCCATAACTTCTGGATTGCGGGTAATTCTGGTGAGATTTTGCATGGTTCTTGCTTCGCTATGTGGGGTTATTGGATTGAGAAACCAGAAATGCCTGTGTCAATCTTTTCCATTATCTGTCCTAAAATCTCAGCGTTGAGACTGCCAATTCCAAATCTCTGCGCGATATTAGAAAACCACTTGTATGTGTTAAAAACAACAGTACAACAAGTGGTTTTACAGAATATTTAACAGCAAAAATTAGTTAGCGGCGGCAGTCGCTAACTCCGCTAGACGTTCTTGCTGGTCTAGAGATATACAAGATTGAATAAGCGTCTCTAAATCACCTTCCAAAACAGGGTTCAGGGAATAATTCTGACCTAACCGATGATCGGTAGCGCGGTTATCTTTATAATTATAGGTGCGAATTTTTTCCGATCGCGATCCAGTACCAACTTGCGATCGCCGCATGGAAGTTACAGCTTCTTGTTGTTCGCGTAACTTCATCTCATACAACTTCGCCCGCAGAATTTGCATCGCCCGTTCTTTATTTTGCAACTGGCTGCGTTCTTCTGTACAGAAAATCCGAATCCCTGTCGGTTTGTGCATCAAGTCAGCGGCCGTTTCCACCTTGTTGACGTTTTGTCCACCAGCACCGCCAGAACGGGCTGTAGTCATTTCAATATCTTTCGGGTCAATGTGAATTTCCACATCATCCACCTCTGGCATAATCGCCACGGTAGCTGTGGAAGTGTGAACCCGTCCCCCAGATTCAGTTGCCGGCACGCGCTGCACACGATGCACTCCAGCTTCAAACTTTAATTGGCTGTAAACGTCATTACCTTTAATTTCGAGAATGACTTCTTTCCAGCCACCCATTTCTCCACGAGATTCGCTCACTAGAGAAACTTTCCAACCTTGAGTCTGGGCATAGCGGGTGTACATTTGCATCAAATCGCCAGCCCAAATACTTGCTTCATCGCCACCAGTACCAGCGCGAATTTCCAACATGATATTCTTTTCATCATTGGGGTCGCGTGGTAACAGCAAGACTTTCAAGCGAGACTCTAAGTTTTCTATTTTTTCCTCAAGTTCTTTTACTTCCAGTGCTGCCATTTCTTGCAACTCTGGGTCACTTGCAGATTCTTTATAAACCTGACGCGCTCCAATCAAATCTGCTTGGGCTGTTTTCCAAATTTCATAAGTATTAACTACCTCTTCCAAAGAAGAACGAGACTTAGCAATTTCTTGATACTCATCAGGGTTACTAGCGGTATCAGGGTCGCCAAGACGACGTGTTAATTCATTAAAAGTTTGTTCAACGGATTTTAGTTTATCCAGTAAGTATGATTCAGCCATGACGAGTGCGATCGCTCCTTAAAAAAATAACAAATTGGCTCGAGCATATAAATAAAAATCGACCCAGCTGATGCAGGGCCGTCGTTAACAGCAGAGCCAACTCGCTACTTTTTGTCTTGTTCGTCGCCAGATGTTTGAGTGCTGCTCATACCGTACTTGCGGAGGAAGCGCTCTACTCGACCCTCAGTGTCAATAATCTTCTGAGTGCCGGTGTAAAATGGGTGATTTCCAGACCAAATATCTACGTGCAATTCTGGCTTAGTAGAGCCAATGGTCATAACAACTTGACCGTTGCAGTAAACTTTAGCATCTGGATACCACTTGGGGTGAATATCAGCTTTAGCCATTGTTTTTTGTGATGAATCTATATCAATTATAACTTTCAGCGTTCAATTGCAGCTAGGGAGTGGGGAGTTAGGAGTTAGGAGTTAGGAGTTAGGAGTTAGGAGTTAGGAGTTAGGAGTTAGGAGTAGTTTTTCCTCATGCCCAATGCCCAATGCCCAATTCCCTAACGCTTAGAGTACTGAGGCGCTTTCCGAGCTTTATGTAAACCATATTTCTTCCGCTCTTTTGCTCTCGGATCGCGAGTCAAGTAACCTTCGGTTTTCAAAGGTGGGCGGTTGTCTGGATCAAGTTGGCATAAAGCACGAGCAACGCCCAAGCGAACAGAATCAGCCTGTCCGGTCAAGCCGCCGCCTTCTGCTTTCACCAAAATGTCATATTCGTTTTCTAGTCCCAGAGTTTCCAGGGGTGCTTTGATCACTCCCAGATAGTTGGGGTTGAATTGGAAATACAAGGTTCCATCTTTACCGTTTACAGTCAGTTGACCGGTGCCTGGAACCAAGCGTACTCTTGCTACTGCATTCTTACGACGGCCAGTACCCCAGTATACGGCGCGACCGCTATTAGCATCTGCTACTACCATTAATTTTCTTCTCCAGGAATTGTACTAATTTGTAGTTCTTTGGGTTTTTGAGCATCATGGGGATGCGTAGGCCCAGCGTAAACTTTCAGCTTGGTGAACAACTGCTTACCGAGGCTACTTTTGGGTAGCATACCTTTAACAGCTTGTTCTAAAATCCGCTCTGGTATGCGGTCTTGCAGTTTAGCGAAAGTTTCCGTTTTCATCCCACCGGGCCGACCAGAATGGCGACGGTAAAGCTTTTGGGTGCGCTTTTTGCCTGTAACTGCTACTTTCTCGGCATTGATGATAATTACGAAGTCACCTGTATCTAGGTGGGGTGTATATTCGGGTTTATTTTTGCCTCTCAATACCTGGGCGACTTCGCTGGCGAGGCGACCGAGGCGTTTATCTGTGGCATCTACTATGTACCACTCACGCTCAAGGGTTGCTTGAGAAGGAAGGTATGTTTTACTTGTTGTCATTTGTCATTTGTCCTTTGTCATTTGTCTTTTGTCATTTATCATTGGTCATTTGTCTTTTGTCATTGGTCATTTGTCATTTGTCATTTGTCTTTTGTCTTTTGTCATTCACTAATGACCAATACAACTCTTGGAGAAGCTGCGCCAAGGACTACGCTCAGTACTAATGACCAATGACTAATGACTAATGACCAATGACTAATGACTCTTGACTAGTGACGAACTTTGGCAAGGTGTCGTACCAAGTCTCTTTTGGAAAGGGAAAATCTGGATAGCCGACTCGCAATAAGCATAAGCCTTGTGGCGGTGCGGCGTGTTTCACTTCTTCCCGGCGTTGTTCTTTCCAGAGTTCGGTGAAGCTAGAAAGTGTCCGTTGTCCAGAACCTACCTGTACCAACATCCCTACCAACAGCCGTACCATGCCATACAAAAATCCATCTGCCTGTATTTCAATATGGATAAATGGCCCACTGCGACGACACTCTGCTGCTTGCACCTCTACCCAAGAATGCGATCGCTTTGAGCCTGCACGGTGAAAAGCAGCTAAGTGATGTTTTCCCAAGAGAGGTTTCAAGGCAGCTTCAATTAAAGATTCATCCAGGGGTGCATAATAATAATGCCAACTGAAGGGTCTTACAAACAAGTTTTGCCGATCTTCAGTATATATTGTGTAGCGATATCGTCGATAAGCTGCACTAAAACGAGCGTGCCAACGGTTATCTACACTAGCTGAAGCCCTGATTAATATATCTGACGGCAGATAACTATTTAGGATTGTTGCCCACTTGTGAGGCGGAATTAAACCTGTTGCTTCAAAATGGGCTACTTGAGCAGCAGCATGAACTCCAGAGTCGGTTCGTCCTGCACCATGTAGTGTTACATGATGCCCAAGAATAGTCGCGATCGCTATTTCGATCTCTTCTTGGACTGTCCGCTGTTTTTTTTGCCGTTGCCAGCCATGAAAATGAGTGCCTAGGTATTGGATTACCAAGGCTACTCGATGAGTTTGTGTAGGCTGGTGGCTTTCTAACATACAGATTTTGTCCTTTGTCATTTGTTTTTTGTCATTTGTCCTTTGTCAGTTGTCCTTTGTTATTCACGAATGACCAATGACTAATGACTAATGACCAATGACTAATGACTTAAACCAATTCAATTATGGCCATTTTTGCATTATCACCCCGGCGCGGTACGGTACGCATGATGCGGGTGTAACCGCCCTGGCGATCGCCGTATCGAGTCGGGGCTTGTTCAAATAGAGCGTGAACCAGTTGTTTATCGAAGATATAGCCTAGGGCTTCCCGACGTGCTGACAAGGAGCCATTTTTGGCTAAGGTAATCATTTTTTCCACTTCACTTCGGAGAACTTTCGCTCTAATTAAAGTGGTGGTGATCTTACCATGACGGATCAGCTCGGTGGCGAGCGATCGCAATAAAGCACGGCGTTGATCGGCTGGTTTACTGAGTTTTTTGACGCGACAACGGTGACGCATAATTATGCACTATGAATTATGAACGGTTTTTCTTAAGGATGTTTAGAGCCTCTTTCCATTGGCAGGGTGATGCCCAAGCGTCGCTGCAAAGCTTCCACAACTTCTTCTGCTGACTTTTGCCCAAAGTTCTTAATTTCTAAGAGGTCTTCTTGGGTATAATCCAACAAATCTGCCACAGAGTTAACTTGCGCCCGTTTGAGACAGTTATATGCCCGCACAGAAAGTTGCAACTCTTCGATGGGTATCTGGGCAGTTGGGTCGTCTGGAATATCGGAACCTATATCTGTTGGTTCTAGGGAGATATCTTTCAACGGGTTGAATAAATCTACCAAGATCGCAGCAGCAGAAGATAGTGCTTCTTGCGGGGAAATACTGCCATTTGTCCAAACTTCCAACAGTAGTCGGTCTTTTGGAATCAAGCCTTCCCCACGAGATTCTTCAACACTGTAGTTGACTTTTCGCACAGGCATAAATATTGAGTCGATTTGGAGAAAATCCAACGATGTGGCTTCCTCACGTCCTCGCTCTACGGTGCGATAGCCTTTGCCTTTTTCGATCCGAAATTCCATTTCCAACTTTCCACCTTCAGCGATGGTGGCTACATACTGGGTCGGATCGATGACTTCTACTTCACTGGGCAAATCGAAATGTGCCGCAGTGATTGTTGTTGGGCCGGTAACGAGTAATCTCCCAATCTGAGGCTGCGAAGAATAGTTTTTTAGGATAACTTCCTTCATTCTCATGAGGATTTCCAGCACATCTTCCCGCACGCCCGGAACTGTGGCGAACTCATGTGAAACACCTGCAATCCGCACTGCTGTAACTGCTGTACCTTCTAAATTAGACAGTAAAACCCGCCGCAGTGCGTTGCCAACAGTTGTTCCTTGACCGCGTTCTAGAGGTTCCAAAACAAATTTACTGTAATGGTTCCGACTTTCTTCGGTATTCGACTCTACACATTCAATTTGAAACTGCGCCACGGATGAGCCTCCCTTTTTCTAAGGTGCTGCTAGCAGACAAATCAATTGCCTCCAGAATTGATTGCCAATTTTCGATTTTGGACTTTGGATTTTGGATTGTGCTTCTTTCGTTCATGCTCCGCCTCATGATTAGCGCAACAAATCTTAAATCATCAACTTAAAATCCACGAGGCCCAGCACCCTTGTCGGGTTCAATCTAAAATCGCAAATCTAAAATCCAAAATTGATTAATAATATTTTGGGTAACCCGAAGTTTAACAGCTTTCCTGGCGGGAAAATCTGACGCGCTTCTGGTGGCCCAAGCTTTGACTCAATAACAGTTTGCACGTTAAGACGCTCAAGCGGTCATTGCTGGCTGTAACTTTTCGTCCTCACTGCCCAAGTTTTGGTATTTAAACTCGACGGCGCTTGGGTGGACGACAACCATTGTGAGGAATCGGGGTAATATCCCGAATAAGTGTAATTTCCAGTCCTGCTCCTTGAAGTGCCCGGATAGCGGTTTCTCTACCTGCTCCTGGCCCACTGACCATTACCTCAATTTGGCGCATTCCTTGATCAATAGCTCGACGGGCTGCACTTTCAGCTGCAGTTTGTGCTGCAAAGGGAGTTCCCTTTTTTGCTCCCTTAAAGCCGCTAGAACCAGCACTAGCCCACGAGATGACATCTCCATTTTGATCGGTAATGGTGACAATGCTATTGTTGAAAGTAGACTGGATGTAGGCCATCCCACTGGGTACATTCCGTTTCTGCTTCTTGCTCCCGGTTTTTTTAGTTGGTTGTCTCGCCATACTTGTTTAGTTGATTTAAGGTAAAACTTGCTCGGATTAGCAAGGGTTGCAAAATTATTTCCCTGGAGCCTTCTTCTTCCCAGCCACTGTCTGCCTTCTGCCTCGACGGGTTCTAGCATTAGTGCGAGTTCTTTGGCCTCTGACTGGTAAGCCCATGCGATGACGACGACCTCTGTAGGTACCAATGTCAACTAAGCGCTTGATGTTCAAAGACTCCAAGCGCCGCAAGTCGCCTTCAACCTGATAGTTGGTTTCTATTTCCCCTCGTAGGGCTGTCACATCGGCATCACTTAAGTCCTTAACACGGGTGTCTGGGTTCACACCAGTAGCCGCTATAATTTCTTGAGAGCGTGATAAACCAATTCCGTAGATGTAAGTCAGACCGATCTCGACGCGCTTATCGCGTGGAAGGTCTACTCCGGCAATACGTGCCACAATGAACTCTCCCTATTGTTGTCGCAATTACTGTTGGTTGGAAAAACGTGATTAATCGCGTCTTTTCGTTTTAATGATGATATGCGTCCTGCAACTGGCTCTGTTGGTAAAAGCGTTATCCTTGACGTTGTTTGTGCTTGGGGTTCACGCAGATCACCATAACGCGACCACGACGTTTGATCACGTTACACTTTTCACAAATTTTCTTGACTGAAGCTCTAACTTTCATGCCTTTTATTTTTTGACTCCAAATATAAAATTATAGCATTTATAGGGAAATTAATCCAATTAAATGACTAGCAAACAGTCAAAAAAATGGTTTTATGGTAAAATTCTCTACATATACTTACTTCTTTCGTAGTCGATAGGTAATTCTGCCTTTGGTCAAGTCGTAGGGGGTCAACTCCACCTTGACGCGATCGCCGGGCAAAATCTTGATATAATTTCGGCGAATCTTGCCGGAAATGTGTGCTAGCACGTTAAAGCCATTGTCCAAGTCAACGCGAAACATCGCATTGGGCAAGGACTCTGTGACCGTGCCTTCCATTTCAATCAAATCTTGCTTAGACAATTTGTTTTTTCCTCAACTCAACAATTTCGTGTTCAGTTGCAGCGCTTCATCTGCAAAGAAACACATTTTAAGAAATATATCAACAGTTTATTAATATATCTTAGCTAAAATTGATCTTTTTCTTTAAAGGGGCATGGGGCATTGGCCATTGTGAAAAAACTTAGTACAGATGCAGCATAAAATCGTGGTGAATTGAGGGTTGAAATTTAAACGCATAGGCGCAACTCTTGGAGACGCACTCGCGTTCGCCTTCCCGCAGGGTAGGGGCGCAAAGGGAAGCGCATAGGCGCTTCGCCTTCCCGTAGGGTAGGAACGCAAAGAGAATTCGCTACGAATTTATGAAATATTGTACTGAGTGTAGCTTCTCCCCAATCTCCCTCATCTCCCTCATCTCCCTCATCCCCCTCATCCCCTCACCTCAAGCGATTACCTTTTGTAACTCACCAGTGACATCTTCTTGGGACTGATTGCCATTGACTGTTAGGAGTTTATGGCGATCGCCGTAATAATCAATTAAAGGTGCAGTTTCAGCGCGGTATACTTCTAAACGACGACGAATTACCTCTTCGGTATCATCTTTTCGTCCTCTAGCTAGCAAACGCGCGATGACAATTTCATCTGGTGCATCTAGATTGACTACCTTTTCGCCACCTTGATGTATTGCTTCGAGTAACCTCTCCAGAAAAGCTGCTTGGGTCACTTTCCGGGGAAATCCATCCAGAATCCAACCATTTTTGGCATCTGGCTGATCGAGGCGCTCCTGTACCAAGTCCTGCACTAGCTGGTCGGGTACTAACTCGCCGCCATCAACATAACTTTGAGCCTTAATTCCTAAAGGAGTCTGCTCTTTCATGGCTTGTCTTAATATTTCACCCGTAGAAATATGGGGAATATTCAAGTGTTCAGCCAAGGTTTGAGCTTGTGTTCCTTTACCCGCTCCAGGTGGCCCCAAGAAGATTAATCGCGTCACTATTATTTCACCATTCCTTCATAGCGCTGAGAGATGACATAAGTTTGGACTTGTTTGGCTGTCTCAATTGCTACACCAACTAAAATTAACAAAGAGGTAGCACCTATCCCCTGGAACGTTTTCACATTCAAAGCGCTTTCCACAGCGGTCGGGATAATCGCAACAAAGCCCAAAAAGATCGCACCCAAAAAAGTGAGTCTGTTGGACACGCGTTCGATATACTCGCTAGTTGCCTTACCGGGACGAATTCCGGGAATACTAGAACCCATTTTCTTCAAGTTCTGCGCCACATCTACTGGGTTGAGAATCAACGAAGAATAGAAGTAGCTGAAGAAAACGATGGAAACCATGTACACCAAGGCATAGACCCAGGAGCTAGAACCGCCTGGACTCAAATAAGTGTTAACTATATTCGCCAATTCGGCATTTTTAGCAAAATTGGCGATCAGCAGTGGCAAGCTGAGGATGGCAGCAGCAAAAATAATTGGCATTACGCCGCCTTGATTTAGCCGCAGGGGCAGATAGCTGCGCTGCTCTGCTAAAACTCGCCGACCTACTTGGCGACGAGCCGAAATAATTGGGATGCGGCGCATTCCTTCCTGCACAATCACAATCCCAACAATTGTTGCGAGGAAAACTAAGATCAGCACGATCACCCGACCTACTGTTTCCCGACCACCGACTTGTACCAAGTCGATGGTGTCACCTAAAGCTTTTGGTAATGAGGCAACAATATTGACAAAAATCAACAAAGATGCTCCATTCCCAATACCCCGTTCTGTAATTAGTTCTGATGCCCACATGACGAACATCGAGCCAGCAGTCAGAGCGATCGCAGTTTCAGCTACAAATATAGGCCCTGGCTTTAAGGCGAATTGCTGGAGGAATAATGCCGAAAAAGCTGTACTTTGAAGAATTGCCCAACCTACAGTGACATAGCGGGTAATCTGCGATATTTTTCGCCGACCTGCTTCCCCTTCATTTTTCTGTAAATTTTCTAAATATGGAACCGCAGCCGTGAGCAATTGGATGATAATAGACGCATTAATGAAGGGCAAAATCCCTAAAGCAAAGACTCCCAAAGTCGAAAGTCCTCGCCCCGAGAATATATCCAATAATCCAAATATGGAATTATTGCCCGATATGGCTTCGGAAAATCTGGGTCTATCAATCCCTGGCACGGGCAAGAAAATACCCAGGCGAACCAAAATTAAAATCCCGACGGTAACAAGCAACCTACCTCTGAGGCCAGCTGCCTGTGCCATCTGCATAAAAGTTTCTTGAGCCGTTGGGGCTTTATCTCGACTGATCATAGAGTGCTACCTTTATAGTGAACCAAGCACTGGCAGCGAGTTGGCTTGCATTTAAGTGCGCTGTTCCGGCTCACTCATAAGACTTCACAACTACCACCAGCTGCCTCAATTTTGCTACGAGCTGAACCTGTGAAAGCTGCCGCTTGTACTTTGAGCGGAATACTCAATTCTCCGTTACCTAAAACTTTCAATGGCCCTTTGACAGCAGTCAGAATACCTGCTGCTTTCAATGAAGCCAAAGTTACTTCCGTATTCGCGGGAAGGGAGGCTAGCTTCTCTACATTAATCGTAGTGTAAATCTTCTGATTAACAATCGGAAAGCCCTTCAGCTTAGGTAAGCGGCGGTACAATGGCTGTTGACCACCTTCAAAACCTGGTCGAGTACCACTACCAGAACGAGATTTTTGACCCCGCATACCTAGACCAGCACTGGCGCCTTGACCAGCAGAAATACCCCTACCTACACGCTTCTTGCGTTTCTTTGAGCCTTTTTGCGGCTTAACATCATGGAGTCTCATAAGTTATCAACTTCTCATTTGTGGTTTGTCATTTGTCCTTTGTCATTTGTCCTTTGTCATTTGTCCTTTGTGATTCACTAAGACTTCGACTAGCAATAGTACAAGTCGCTCGGCACAAGTCGCTCAGTACAAGTGACCAATGACCAATGACTAATGACCAATGACTAATGACCAATGACTAAATTAGATGTAGAGATTTTGAATAGGAATACCGCGATCTTCGGCGACTTCAGCAAGGGTACGCAGTGTAGATAAGGCATTAACTGCGGCTCTAGCATTATTGAGCGGATTGTTGGAGCCTAGTTGTTTGGCTAAAACGTTACGAACTCCTGCTAATTCCAACACAGTTCGCACAGCACCACCAGCAATTACCCCAGTACCAGGTGAGGCTGGACGCATAATCACTTTTGCACCGCCACCGACACCATCAATGGGATGGGGGATGGAGTTGGATTTAGTGATTGGGACATCAATCAGGTGTTTTTTGCCGTCGGCTACGCCTTTTTTGACGGCACCGATTACATCTGAAGCTTTGCCTACTCCAACTCCAACTTGACCGCGTTCGTTACCAACGACAACGATCGCTCGGAAGCTGAGTTTTTTACCACCTTTGACCACTTTACTTACGCGGCGGATTTGGATAACCCGCTCTTGCCAAGTGGTTTCTTCTTTTTTGGCACGCTTTGTTCTACTTTTACGCTCTGTTGCCATAATTTATGCTCTGGTGAACGTTAGTTGTCAGTTGTCCTTTGTCATTTGTCCTTTGTCCTTTGTCCTTTGTTTATTCAGTAATACTTGGAGTTACCTCGACTTACTTCGACTACGCTCAGTACAAGTCGCTCAGTACAAGTGACCAATGACTAATGACTAATGACTAATGACCAATGACCAATGACCAATGACTTTAGAAATCTAAACCAGCTTCGCGGGCTGCATCAGCGAGTGCTTTGACACGACCATGATATAAGTTACCACCGCGATCAAAGACTACTTTGGTGATGCCTTTTTCTAGCGATCGCACTGCGATCAATTTACCAACTTGCACCGATGCATCGCGGTTTGCACATGACGCTAAACTAGATTTCAACTCTGGTTCTACAGTCGATGCTGCCACTATGGTTTGATGCTGAGTATCATCAATTATTTGGGCATAAATATGCTCATTAGAACGAAATACCGCTAAACGCGGACGTTCTGGGGAGCCGATAACTTTGCCACGAACGCGTCGATGACGACGATTTTTTGATTCTCTACGAGTAAGTTTCATTTCTACTTCTTACCACCTTTACCAGTCTTACCAGCCTTCCGTCTGACCACTTCTCCGGCATAACGAATGCCTTTACCCTTGTAAGGTTCTGGTGGACGAACGGCACGAATTTTAGCGGCTGTGTTCCCGACGATTTCTTTGTCATAGCCGGTGACAATGACGTTAGTAGTACCTTCTACTGCAAACTGAATTCCTTCTGGTGGTTCAATTTGCACCTGATGACTGTAACCCATATTCAAAACTAGGTTACGTCCTTGAACTTGTGCCCTATAACCAACACCTTGAATTTCTAAACGGCGCTGAAAACCTTGGGAAACTCCCTCAACCATGTTCGCAACTAAAGTGCGGCTCAAGCCGTGCAATTGCTTTGAGGTACGAGTTTCATCGCGACGATTTACCTGTAATATTTCTCCCTCTTGAGAGACTGAGACATTAGGTGTGAGAGTGCGAGAAAGTTCTCCTTTCGGGCCTTTAACCACAATCTTTGCACCATCGATCGCCACTTGAACCTTGGCGGGAATAGTAATTGGACGTTTACCAATACGAGACATGACTTTTTGTCCTTTGTTATTTGTCCTTTGTCCTTTGTCCTTTGTATTTCACTAATAACAAATGACTAATGACCAATGACTAATGACCAATGACTACCAAACGTAACAAAGCACTTCGCCACCCAAGTTCTGACGCCGCGCTTCGCGGTCAGTCATAATGCCACTGGATGTAGAAATAATGGCAATGCCAATGCCGCCTAGTACCCTTGGTAATTCTTTTCGATTGGAGTAAACACGCAAGCCAGGCTTACTCACTCGCTTTAAGGCGGTGATTAGAGGCTGACGGGTTTTACCCTTGTATTTCAGGGAAATCACTAGATTGCGTTTTACCCCTTCTTCTGCTTCTTCGATTTCAGCAATAAAGCCTTCCTCCCGTAGCACTTTGGCAATGCTGCGGGTCATTTTTGTCGCTGGCACTTGTGTAGTTTGATGCCGCGCCAGGTTGGCATTGCGGATGCGCGTCAGCATATCTGCAATTGTGTCGTTAGCCGCCATCGTTCCCTCTATAGATGAACTTACTGATCGCGAAAGGGCATTCCTAATTCTTTAAGTAAGGCGCGTCCCTCTTCGTCGTTTTTTGCTGTGGTGATGATGGAAATATCCATCCCACGCACTTGATCAACGCTGTCGTACTCGACTTCTGGAAAAATTAGCTGTTCTCTCACACCCAGAGTGTAGTTACCACGTCCGTCAAAGCTTTTAGGGCTAACGCCGCGAAAATCTCGAATTCTGGGTAGTGACAGGCTAACTAGTCGGTCAAAAAAGGCATACATCCGTTCGGATCTGAGAGTAACCATGATCCCCACAGGCATCCCTTGACGAATCTTAAAGCCAGCGATCGCCTTTTTCGCCCGTGTCACCACTGGTTTTTGACCTGTTACCAAGGCAATTTCGTTGATGGATGCCTCTAGTGACTTCGCATTTTGAGCTGCTTCACCCAAACCTCGGTTAATCGTAACCTTTACCAACTTCGGTACTTGATGAACGTTGGTATATTGAAACTGATTGATCAGTTTGGGGACGATTGTCTCTTGATATAAGGTTTTGAGTCTTGTTGTCGGCATATTTTTTTTGTCCTGATATCCCTGGGCTTGGTCAGGGAACTTTTATTGTCCTTTGTCTTTTGTTATTTGTCCTTTGTCATTTGTCCTTTTACTAAGATCAATGACTAATGACTAATGACCAATGACTAATGACTAATGACTAATGACTATTTATCCAAAATCTCGCCAGTTTTCTTGAGTTTTCTGACCTTTTTGCCTTCGGAGGTAAAGGTGTAACAAATACGACTGGCAACGTTTTGCTTGGTGGAATAAAGCATGACGTTGGAGCTATGAATTGGGAATTCTTGGGTAATAATTCGCCCTGATTCCCCTTCTTGCTGGGGTTTGACGTGCTTGGTTTTAATGTTGACACCTTTGACGATGACTTTACTCAGTTGGGGAAGTGCCTGAGTAATTTCGCCAACTTTTCCTTTGTCTTTGCCAGCAATCACTTGTACGGTGTCGCCAGTTTTGACGTGCATTTTGTGGAATACTTTGGGTGTACCCTGTTTGGTTGCCATTAAAGCACCTCCGGAGCCAGAGAAACGATTTTGGTAAAGTTTTTATCGCGTAGTTCCCGGGCAACTGGGCCAAAAACCCGTGTGCCTCTGGGATTACCGTCTTTGTTGATGATCACCGCAGCGTTATCATCAAAACGAATACTCATGCCACTGTCACGAGACATAGCTTTCCGAGTTCGGACAATTACTGCTTCCACAACATCAGACTTTTTTACAGCCATGTTGGGTGTAGCATCTTTGACAACTGCGATAATTTTATCGCCGATAAAACCATAACGACGGTTGCCTCCGCCTAAGATGCGGATACACATTAGTTTGCGAGCGCCGCTATTATCTGCGACATTCAAGTAAGTCTGGGGTTGAATCACAATTATTCTCCCTTGTAATGTTGTTAGTTTGTAACAACGATGAGGTTTAAGTAGGCTTGACGTTCAGGACTTCTGTGATTTTCCAGCGCTTGGTTTTACTCAGGGGTCTAGTTTCCTGAATGCGAACGCGATCGCCTACTTTACACTGATTTTCTTCGTCGTGAACTTTATATCTTTGGGTGTTAACCACAATTTTGCCGTACTTGGGGTGAGGAGCGCGGTTTTCTATGGCGACTACCACAGTTTTTTGCATTTTATCGCTCACTACCAAGCCAACTCGTTCTTTAACTGCCATAATCTCCTACTTTTCTTCTTTAGCCGATTGACTTGCTGCCCGTTTGCGTTCTGTTTCTAGCGTCAGCAATTGAGCTAGGCGGTGGCGCAGTTGTCGAAATTGGTGGGGCTTTTCTAGTTGTCTGGTGGCTTTTTGCAAGCGCAACTGAAATAGTTGTCTTTTGATGGCGACAATTTCTTCAGAGAGTTTCTCGTCAGTTAGTTCTCTCGCTTCTGAAATCTTGGGAAGAGGCATAAGTTACTCCTGATCCTGTGGTTGAGAGCGCACAATAAACTTGGTTTTTATGGGCAGCTTAAATGAAGCCAAGCGCATAGCTTCACGCGCTATTTCTTCAGTAACTCCACCGATTTCAAACAAAATTCGCCCTGGCTTGACTACAGCTACCCAAAACTCTGGATTACCTTTACCGGAACCCATGCGGGTTTCAGCAGCACGCATGGTTACAGGTTTATCAGGGAAAATCCGAATCCAGATTTGTCCACCCCGACGAATATAACGGGTCATTGCCCGACGAGAAGCCTCGATTTGCCGGGAGGTAATCCAAGCAGGTTCTTGCGCTTGGAGTGCAAAATCACCGAAGTTGAGGGTACTACCACGGGTGGCTAGTCCCTCCATCCGTCCGCGCTGTTGTTTGCGGAATTTAGTTCTTCTAGGGCTTAACATGGTTTGTTACTTGTCATTTGTCATTTGTCATTTGTCCTTTGTCATTTGTCATCTGCCATTTACTAATGACTAATGACTAATGACTAATGACTAATGACGATTTATCCTTCATTTGAGCGGTCTTCAAATTGCTGGCGACGACGTTGTTGTTGACGGCGACGGGGTTCACGCTCGCGATCGCCACGATCACGAGGATCGCGGCTTACGGGTGGTAATGGAGCTGGTTCTTGTCCAGGAATAATTTCTCCTTTAAACACCCATACTTTGATACCCAAAATGCCGTAAACAGTTTTTGCTGTGCAATAAGAGTAGTCGATGTCAGCCCGTAAGGTATGTAAAGGTACTCTGCCTTCACGAGTCCACTCTGTCCGGGCGATTTCCGCACCGTTGAGCCGACCACTGACTTGGATTTTAATACCTTGGACACCAGCCCGTTGGGCACGCTGAATCGATTGCCGCACTACCCGCCGAAAGGAAACCCGACGTTCCAATTGTTGAGCAATGTATTCAGCAATTAGGTAGGCATCAGCATCAACTCGTTGAACTTCAACTACGTTAATGCGAATTTGACGATTACTACCCAACAGTCCTTGGAGTCCGGTACGTAAGGATTCGATACCTTGCCCACCACGTCCGACGACTACGCCTGGTCTAGCTGTGCGTACTTCTAAGTCGATTTGGTCAGCTTTCCGCTCAATCCGCACTTCGGAAATTCCGGCGTTGTTTTGAGCTTGTCTACCCAGCTTTTGTTCTATGTACTGACGGAGTTTGTAGTCTTCTTGCAAAAGTTCTGGATAGCGATCAGGAACAGCAAACCAACGGGATTGATGTTCATGTGTAATACCCAGGCGAAAACCAACTGGATGAATCTTCTGTCCCACGAATGCTTCCTCTAAAATTTCTTACTTTACGCAATTTATTCGTGTAAAAAAAGCTTATTTTCCTGGGGCGGCTGCAACGGCCACAGTAATATGACACGTCGGCTTGCGAATTTGGTAAGCTCGACCTTGCGCCCTTGGCTGGAAACGCTTTAACGGCGGCCCTTGATCGGCATAAGCCTGAGTAATCACTAGTTGAGTTCGATCTAATCCAGCGTTGTGTTCGGCATTGGCAGCAGCGCTTCTGAGAACCTTTAATATGGGATCAGTGGCGCGATAGGGCATGAATTCCAGAATGATTAACGCTTCTCGGTACGATCGCCCCCGGATTTGATCGAGTACGCGACGCACCTTGTAGGCCGAGATGCGGATAAAACGAGCGATCGCTTTTACTTCAGTAGTATCATTAGCCATAATTTTCTCCAATTTTGTCACTTGTCATCTGTCATTTGTCCTTTGTCCTTTGTCCTTTGCCCTGAGTTAATAACTAATGACTAATGACTAATGACAAATGACTACCTACCTGCTTTTTTGTCGCTTTTTCCATGACCCCTGTAGGTGCGTGTTGGGGCAAATTCACCCAATTTGTGTCCTACCATCTGTTCATTTACAAAAACTGGAACGTGTTGGCGTCCGTTGTGAACAGCGATCGTGTGACCTACCATTAGGGGTAAAATTGTCGAAGCTCGTGACCAAGTTTTAATAACTTCTTTTTTGTTATTGTCGTTGAGCTTTTCAATTTTCTTTAGAAGATGATCCGCAACGAAAGGACCTTTTTTTAGAGAACGACCCATAGTTAAATTTAGGAGTGAGGAGTTAGGAGTGAGGAGTTAGGAGTTAGGAGTGAGGAGTTAGATTCAACTCATAACTCATAACTCATAACTCCTAACTGTTTAAGATTCACGACCACCGCGACCGCGTTTAGAAGACTTACGGCGACGACGTACAATCAACTTGCTGCTGAGTTTCTTGCGATTGCGTGTCTTCGCACCCAATGTGGGTTTACCCCAAGGTGTAACAGGCCCTGATCTACCGATAGGCGCTCTACCTTCACCACCACCATGTGGGTGATCTACTGGGTTCATGACGCTACCTCTAACCTTAGGACGGCGACCTTTCCAGCGATTTCGTCCGGCTTTACCTGCACTCAGGTTTCTGGCATCGGTGTTGCCTACTTGCCCAATAGTGGCGTAGCACTCGCGTCGAATCAAGCGGACTTCTCCTGAAGGCAACTTGAGAGTTACATAATTACCTTCTTTTGCCACTACTTGAGCGCTAGCACCCGCAGCACGGACAATTTGACCACCTTTCCCAGGAGTGAATTCCACGTTGTGAACACTAGTACCCAAGGGAATCTTCCACAGAGGTAAGGCATTACCATCTTCAAAGGGAGACTCAGGGCCAGAAATAATTATTGTTCCAACTTTCAACCCGTTGGGGTGGAGGATGTACCGTTTTTCGCCGTCTTGGTAATACAAAAGGGCAATTCTGGCATTGCGGTTAGGATCGTATTCAATCGCCGCGACTTTGGCAGGAATATTATGTTTATCCCTTTTGAAATCGATGATCCGATAAAGCTGTTTGTGTCCGCCACCCCGGCGACGACTAGTAATCCGCCCGTGATTATTCCGACCTTTGGCGCGATGCTTTGAGGTTGTTAAGGATTTCTCTGGCTCGGTTTTGGTAATTTCCGCAAAGTCAGAGATTGTAACTTGGCGAGTGCTGGGGGTATAAGGGCGATAAGAACGAGTACCCATATTTTTAAGTGCTGAATGCTGTTAGCGATAGCGGGGCGTCTAGCCCGTGCTGAGTTGGAAATTTTGAGTGCTGAGTTTTGAGCGTAGTAACTCCTAACTCATAACTCCTAACTCCTAACTTTTTTAGACTTCTGGGAATAGAACTTGTCTAATCTTGTCTTCATCCCCAGGTGCGACGGTGATAATGGCTCGCTTATATTGGGGTTTATAACCAATAAATTTACCAACGCGCCGCTTTTTACGCGGTGGTAGGATGGTGTTGACTTTTACAACCTTGACCTGAAACAAGTCTTCGATCGCAGCCTTGATTTCTGGCTTAGATGCCTTTGGAATTACTTCAAAGGTATACTTATTCTGCTCCATCAAAATGGTCGCTTTCTCGGTGACGATTGGGCGACGTACTAAATCGGCAAGGTCACGGGGGTCAAAGCTAGGCACTGTAGACCTCCTGAATTTTTTCTAGGGCTGATGCCGTAACTACAATTTTGTCAGCGTGCAGTAAATCAAAAACATTTAGCTGGTCGGCTGCAATTAGTTTTAAATTTTCAATATTGCGGCCTGACAAATAAACATTATCTGTATCGGCAATCTCAGACAAAATTAACAGTGCCTTGCTTTCTGGTACTACTCCCCAACGAGCAAGTGCTGCTACTAATTCTTTAGTCTTCGGGCGAGATAGCTCGGTGCTAAATTCTTGTACTACGATCAAGTCGTCAATGCGGCTGACAAATGCTGTCCGCAGTGCTAAACGTCGCTCTTTGCGGTTCAACTTGAGGTTAAAGTCTCTCGGCTTTGGCCCAAAGATCACACCACCACCACGCCACAATGGTGAACGAATAGACCCTGCACGAGCGCGACCAGTACCTTTTTGTCGCCAAGGTTTACGACCGCCACCTCTGACTTCCGCACGGGTTTTTGTACTGGCATTTCCTTGACGAGAATTGGTCAGTTGCCGTACTAAGGCGCGATGCACAATATGAGACGCTGTTTCTTTTTTGGCAGTGCGCAACTCGAAGGTCGTCTCGCCGACCTGTTCTCCTTGCCAATTTTTAACTACGCTTTCAACCATCTTTGTTATTTGTCCTTTGTCATTGGTGAGCCACTGCGGTCTTGGGGTCTCCCCAAGTTAAGCACGTGGCGTCATTGGTCATTTGTCTTTTGCCATTTGTCCTTAGCCAATGACTAATGACTAATGACGTTTGACTAATGACTTTTGACTATCCCACTATTTTTGCAGGCACAACGCTGACTAGAGCGCCTGGTTTGCCAGGAATGGCTCCTTTAATTAGCAATAAGTTGCGTTCTGAGTCAACTCGCACTATGGTCAGTTTGCGGATTGTGATGCGTTTTCCACCTAAACGTCCTGCCATCCGCTTACCTGGATAGACACGACCGGGTGTTGTCCCAGCACCAATAGAACCTGGCGCTCTGTGGTTTTTAGAACCGTGTGACATCGGCCCACGAGCAAAGTTGTTGCGCTTCTGGTTTCCCGCAAAGCCGCGACCGATGCTTGTGCCGACGACATCGACAATTTGACCTGGGCTAAAAATATCTGCTTTAATCTGTTGACCTAAAGCATAATCACCAGAGCCATCGGTGTGATATTCATTTAGGTGACGCAATGCTGGGGCAGATGATTTAGCCAAATGACCCAGTAGTGGTCTGTTTAGTGCCTTTGGTTTGACTTCGCCATAACCAACTTGAATGGCAAAGTAACCGTCGGTTTGTTTTGTTTTAACTTGTGTAACGGTGCATGGCCCTGCTTGAATGACAGTCACAGGAATAGCTACTCCTGCTTCGTCAAATATTTGGGTCATGCCCAGCTTGGTGCCGAGAATACCTACAGACACAGTAACTGGTTCTCCTTTCTACTTGCTGACCTTGGAATTGGACTCTAGAGGACACGCTTTGTACGCATCAGTTTAGGCTGAGTTAGCCTGCGAAATTTGGAATGGCTTCAATAAACCGCTCCAAATGCTTGCGGACACAACAAACCGTGTCCGTACTGCTTGGTGAATCTGTTTAGCTTCACTCACTAGATCACCAGAACAGCCACAAGTCTCTTCCCATTGGGAAGGAGTAACTTCTGGAATCAATGCAAGGCGCTACAGCTTTAAGCTGTGTGCAGCAATGCTTTCGTCCAAGCAATTGCTCTGGCACTTTCTGGAGGCAGCGCTGTCGGCGGGGTTTTCCGATTTATATACGCCCGAAGGGCGACTTCCCGGAGATTGGCTACTGCCGTGTTGCAGTTGGACTTAAGCGGTTTTACCGCCCAGTATCCGTTAACTGAGACTGACGTAATGCCATGAAACCAACATTGCTGCTCAGTTTTACTTCCTTAAACACCTTAAACTATTGTTTAAAATTTTGCCTGCTTTTTCAGAGGCACAGGAGTAAATCTACTCTGGAGCTTAGGATTGGCTTTGGTTGTTCCTCCATAAGCTCCAATGTTGATCTGAAAGCTTTCTTAGTTTACCAGTCTATGATCAATCTGAGTTAGATTATCCCATTTGGGTTCAGTCATCAGCTTTTGATGCTAACACTACCTCAGAATGACAGTAAAAAGCCAACCTAATTTGCGTGTTTGGTCACAATCCAATAATATAAATTATTTATTTATGTTTGTCTAGTAGTTTGTAGAGTTATTTTTGGGAGTGGGGAGTGGGGAGATGGGGGAGATGAGGGAGATGGGGGAGATGAGGGAGATTAGGGAGACAAAAAGAAGAATCCATACCCAATGCTCAATACTTCGACAACTCTTGGAGACGCACTCGCGTTCGCGCTTGGTGAGTTTACGGTCAGCATCTCGACTTTGCTCGTTGGCGTAGCCTAAGAAGAGATGGAATCGCAGTCGAACTGCGTAGTCGAACGCGAGTGCGTCCTGCTCTTAAGGGCAGTACAAGTGCCCAATGCCCAAAAAAATGCTTTTAATCTATCGTTTCACGGTAAATAATAGAGATATCTAAGTGGGATAAGACGAAAATCTATGGCACTAATTACCACTGGCAATGGTTTAATCCGCGATTTGGAAAAATTTGGCGCTCTTGGAGTGTATGTACCTCTGGAAGGGGGTTATGAAGGTCGATATCAGCGCCGATTACGCGCAGCTGGCTATACTACTCTCCACATTACCGCTAAGGGACTGGGTGACGTAGCTGCGTATCTCACAAGAATTCATGGAGTCAGACCTCCTCATCTTGGGAAAAAAAGTACTGGTAGTGGTGCGGCAGTAGGTCAGGTGTACTATTTGCCACCTATTCTCAATTCTCATCTAGAACAGCTACCACCTAAATCAAAGGGGCTGGTCTTGTGGATTATTGAAGGGAATATTCTTTCTAATGAGGAAGTTGAGTATTTAGCGAATTTGCCTCAGCTAGAACCACGAGTGAAAGTAGTTATTGAAAGGGGTGGCGATCGCTCTTTCCGTTGGACTTCTCTAGAAAAGACTCTGTTAGCTAGCTAACACTTACAAAAGTGAGGAGTGAGGAGTGAGGAGTGAGGAGTGAGGAGTTAAAAGTTTCAAACTCCTTACTCCTTAATATTGGCAATCAACGGTATTGGCCTAAGTAAGTCGGTGAAAATAAATCAAACTATATGACGAAACGTAAATAGGCTTAAAACCCTTACCAATGACGAATGACTAAGGACAAATGACAGCCATAACCAGTTATCTTTAATCGCGCCGATCTACTTATGTGTAACTTAAATGCTCATTAGCTGGTAAGTTTTTTCGTAAATCCACGCAATCGGATTAACACTGGCTTCGCCCAATTTCCATTTAGTAAATCGTGCAGCAAAATATAAAAACAGGGGATGATAAATAATGTCAGCATTGTTGCGATCGCCATCCCAAAAAAAACTACAATTCCTAATGGCTGCAAAAACTCTGAACCTTCGCCAATACCTAATGCTAAAGGGAACAATCCCAAGATAGTGGTGACTGTGGTCATGATAATTGGGCGCAAACGTTGAGGAGCAGCTTTGATGATGGCAACTTGGCGAGTACAACCTTCTTCATCCCGAATTTGGTTCGCTAGTTCTACCATTAAAATCCCTGCATTCACCACAATTCCCACCAGCAGTACTACACCAACAATTACAGTTGCGCCAATTGCAGTTTGAGTAATGTAAAGTCCAAAAATTCCCCCAGCTAAAGCTAGTGGTACGGTGAACATAATTACCAATGGGTCGATCAGCGAATTATATTGCACCGCCATGACTACAAAGATTAAGAAGGTTGCCAAGGCTCCCAAAGTTTTTAAAGCATCCTGAAGTTGCTGATTAGTTTCTTGAGCAGAACTAGGCACAATGGAAATGCCATCAGGTAAGTCTACATCTTGGAGTACCTCGTTGAGTTCTGCGATCGCTTCACCAAGACTAGCTCCCTCGCTGAGATTGCCTGCCACAATAAAAGCTTGGCGCTGATTAATCCGTTGAACCTCACCAGGTGCTTGTCCTTCTTGAATGTTTGCCACATCTGAAAGGCGGATTAGTTGATTGTTTTCTGTAAATAGCGGTAATTGCTCTAACTGAGAAGGCCGCTGAATGGCTTCTTTATTTAGCTGCACCCGCACATCAACTAAACGATTACCGCGTTGAATTTGCGTCGGAACTGAACCTTCAATTGCTGTTTGAACTGTTGCACCAATTTGCTCGGCGCTCAACCCTAAAGCTGAAACCCTTTCCCAGTCGGGGCGAATTTGGATTTCCGGTTGTCGGGGGTCAGCATCTGGTCGGAATGTTGCTAATTTTGCTCTTTCTTGCAAAGCTTGCAGCACTTGTGCCCCTGCTTGCGTTAAGTTTTCTTCATTCTCACCTTGCAGAATCACGTCAACCTCTGACCCTTGCACTGGGGAATTACTCAAGATTAAACCCCGCACCTGACCAGGATTGAGGCGCAGCAGAATTCCCGCTAAGTTGAGTTTGTTAAATTCCTGAGTTACTTTTTTGACAAAGGCTTCGACATCTGTGCCTGGTTTAAGATTGATGGTGCTACTGGCACGTAAAGGATTTTCTGTAGTATTGCTACCAAATAAATTACCACCCACGGTTGTAAAAGCAGACTCGGTTTCTGGTTGTTTGAGCAAAATGTCATCGACAATTTGCATAACTTTTTGAGAAGTTGCTAAAGGTGTACCGGGAGGAAACTGCGCTCTTAAGTTAGCTTGACCAGTACTGATGCGAGGTAAAATTTCTTGGGGAATTTGACCAAACATAAAGAAGCTACTGCCGCCTAAAATGAGCAAAGCAGCAGTGACTACGAAAAACCGATAGCGTAAAACTTTGGTTAAGAAGTTACCGTATCCCCGTGTAGCATCTTCAAATCGGTGATTAAACTGTCTAAGCAGCCAAAATTCGCTGATTCCACTAGACCAGCGAATTCCCAAAAGTCGAGAAGACAGCATCGGCACCACTGTGATGGCAACGACAAGAGATGCTGCAACTGCGAAGCTAATTGTCAAAATCAGTTCATTAAATAGCAGTGCAATAAAGCCGCCAATTAAGAGAAATGGCACTACAGAAACTAAGTTGGCACCTGTAGCAGCAATTAAAGCAGATTCTACTTCTTGGGAAGCTGCGATCGCACTGTCAATAAAGAATTTGGAATTTTTGCCCTTTTCCCCTTCTTCCATCTCTCTCTGATTGGGAGTCATGCCCGCTTTTTCGGAAATGTTCTCCAAGATCACAACCGATGTATCAATTGCTTGACCGACTCCTAATGTCAGACCTGCCAAACTAAAAACATTCAAAGTTAAGCCAAATATTCTCATTAAAGCGATCGCTGCCAGAGTACACAACGGAATCGTCAAACTGATAATAAATGTTTGCCTGAATGACCCCAAAAATAACAACACTGCCGTTGCTGCTAATAATGCCCCAGAAATTCCCGAAAAGATGACATCATTTAAAGAATTGCGGATGAAGACAGATTCATCTGTGGTGGGACTCAAAATCATGTCTGCTGGAATTAAACCCGATTGTCGTAATTGTTCAATTCGCCGCTTCACAGCATCTACAACTGTGATTGTATTGGCCTCAGGCTGCTTTTGGACTGAAAATTTCACTGCTGGCTGACGGTTCAGGTAAACAAATAATCGCTGGTCTTCTGTATCGTCAATTACCTCTGCAAAGTCTCGCAAGTAGACGCGGCGGGGAAGGGATGAGGGGGATGAGGGGGATGAGGGGGATGAGGGGGATGAGGGGGATGAGGGGGAGGAAACTTCTAAGGAGAGGTTTTCGATTTCATTAGCATTTTGGAAGCGTCCTACAGTCCGAGTTAATGGCTCGGAATTTTGCCCCAGAATCCGACCGCCAGAAGTGTCTTGGTTACGGGCTGTTAATTCATCTAAGACATCATTTAACCCTACACCCAAAGCTTGCAATCGGTTTAAGTCAACAAGCACTCGTACTTCTTCCTCAGCGCCGCCAGATACGTCAACGGAAGCGACTCCTGGCACAACACTGAGTTCACGGGTTAACTCTTCATCAGCAAATACGCGTAAATCTTTACCTGGTAACGAAGCAGATGTCAGTGCCAATTCATAAACCGGCAATTGGGAGGGATCGACTTTAAATAAGCGTGGTTCCTCTATCGTATCTGGCAGTTGTCCTCGGCTTCGGTTAAAAGCAGCAGTAGCATCGTTGAGGGCTTGGTCAATATCGCCCCCTGGTTGGAAGTATAAATCGAGGCTTACCTGTCCCTCACGGGTGCGGGAAAAAACTTGTACTACATTCTCAGTTGCCCTTAAAGCTTCTTCTAAGGGTCTGGTAATTTCATCTACTGCTACTTCTGGGGAAATACCAGGGGCTTCTAGCCGAACGCCAATTCGGGGATAGGTAATTGACGGTAGAAGATCCACTTGGATCGTTGTGAGAAAAAATACGCCAATGACAATTACTGCCACAGTGAGCATGAGTGTGCCAATGTGTTGGCGGATAGCGATCGCACTAAGGCTAAATCCGCCATTGCCACTATTATTATTTGCCTGTTGCATAATACTACGTGATAAGTGCTAAGTGCTGACTACTAAGTACAATATTTCATAAATTCGTAGCCAATTCTCTGCGAACCTTTGCGCTTCCCTTTGCGCCCCTTTGCGTTTAAATTTCAACCCTGTCGAGGTATTGCGAATTGCCCACCCTACTATTGCTTTTCCGAAAGAATTGAAAGATTTACAGTGTCACCTTCTTTTAACGGCTTACCACTACGAACAACATAGCGCTCTCCCGCTTGCAAACCAGATAAAATTTCCACCTTGCCATCAGCCCTTTTTCCTAAAGTGACTGCACGCGTCGATACTTTCATCTTGCCTTCTGTGTCTTTCACCACAAATAGCGTTCCTGGTTGCTCTGCTTGCTCTCTCCCTGCTGCCTTTGCTTCCCCTGCTTGTTTTTGAATAGCTGTTTGCGGCACTACTACGCGCCGTTGAGTCTGGGTTTGAAAATTGACTCGCGCCAGTAGTCCACTACCAATTTTCCCTTGGGTGTTAGGAATTACTACCTCTACAGGTATCAAGCGAGCTGTGGCATCGGCTGCTGGAGAAATGCGCGTAACTCTGCCAATTAATGTTTCCTTGGGGAAGGCATCTAAGCGCACTTGTACAGACTGTCCAACTTGAATTTGTGACAGTTCTAATTCGGAAACTTGGACGACGACTTTGACACGGTTAAAGTCGCCAATTTTTAAGACTTCGCTACCTGCTTGCAAAAGATTGCCGGGTTCTGTTACCTTTTCTGTAACTATGCCAGTGATGGGGGATGTCAACCGAGCGTAAGACCTGCGCTCTTTGGTTTGAGCAACCAAAGCCTGTTGAGCAAGTACTCTACCTTGAGCAGCAGCGACGGCTTGTTGTTCTGTACGAACTTGCTCTTGGGCTGCCCGCAGTTCCTGGGCGGCCGTTTTTGCCTGGGTACGTGCTTGCTGGGCAGTTTGTGCTGCGATCGCTCCGGCTTTGAATAAATTTTGTTGGCGTTCTGAGTCTGCCTGAGCTTGTACCACTTCCAGCCGCGCCCGTTCAACGTCTGCACGGGCATTGCTTACCTGATTGGTTGCTCTAGCTACTTCTGATTTCAGGGCTGCTAGTTCTGCTTCTGCTTGCTTTAATTCGGTCAAAAGTATGGCATCATCTAACTGCCCGACCTTTTGCCCAAGCTTTACTGCATCGCCCACATCAAGGTTTAAAGCCAACAACTGGGCTTCTACCTGCGATCGCACTGATACAATCCGAAAGGGTGTTGTGTTACCTGTATATTCTGGTTGTGTTTCCAGCGTATCGGTTCGGGCGATCGCTACATCTACAGCCGTTGCACCACCACCTTGTCCCCTACCAAGACTCTGAGATTGTGCATCAGCCGATTCTTCCTTGGGAAGCGCTCCACAACTCGCTGTCAGCAGTCCTATGCCCAGCAAACAGGGAATCAATAATATGGATGTAAAAGGGGAAGATACCTTTGTATCTGCAACAGCCATATCAGTCTTCATAACTAAATCTAACTGGGTATTAATTACCTGGTTAGCGGCTGCGAAAGGTGAGATTTTCACCTGCTTGTGCGGCTTATTTCTATCCAAAATCATTTATTTTTCTTCTATTTTGGGAGGTTTTGGGGTTAAACAGCCGTGCATTACCAAGTAATTTTGAGACATTATGGCTAGTGAAAAGCGGCGAGAGTAAATTAACTATCTTCTTGCAGAATTTTGTATCAAAAATTACTTTTTATCCGGAAAAATTCTCACCACTTTAACTCATTACGTCAATGAGGTAGCTTTTTAGCTTCCGATGTAATTCTTAACTCAGTATAAATATTTTTAAATTTCTTGCAATCTGCCCTTATGTAGAAGACTTGCGTTTACTAGAGTTATTGCGTAAGTCCTATTACAGCGATCAATAGCCAGGAAAGTTACAAGTGATATCATTGCTAAAAATTGCACAAACCGCTAACGAATCGCAGATTTCAGAATTTTTCCAGGAATCAGCAGGTAAGTGGCGATCGCAATGCTCATTAGCTGAACAACTGCACAATATAACTTTTTATAACAATTTTTCAAACTTTCTCCCAGAAAGTTTAGTTGCTATGTCATCATGGGAAGTGAAATGAGAATTAATTCGGCGACAGTGTTTGTTTTTAGTATTGACAGGCTTTTCCCTTTTGGTATTACAGACTTCTCTCCGAAATCTAAATCTCTACAAACTTATGATTTTGGAGACATTTAATGTCAATTTACGTAGGTAACCTCTCCTATGATGTTACGCAAGATGCGCTGAGTGCTGTATTTGCAGAATATGGTGCTGTAAAGCGTGTTCAATTACCCACTGACCGTGAAACAGGTCGTTTACGCGGTTTCGCTTTTGTGGAAATGAGTTCAGAAGATGAAGAAGCAAAAGCTATTGAAGCTCTTGACGGTGCTGAGTGGCTTGGTCGTGACCTCAAAGTAAATAAAGCCAAGCCCAGAGAAGACAGAGGTGGTTCCTTCGGTGGTGGAAACCGTGGCGGTGGTGGCGGTGGCTACAACCGTAACCGTTACTAAGGTAAATAGGCGAAACTAACTTAGTTGAATCTAGAAAAGGCTCAGGCAGCAATGCTTGAGCCTTTTATATGTAAATTGCCGGGAGGAGGCGATCGCTTTTAAAAGGAGATGGTTGATATTATTAATGCAGCATAATCCAATACGCTCGGGTTAAGGATTTTCTGCAGAACCATAGGCCTGTAGAGACGTTGCATTGCAACGTCTCTACACTGTCCACTGGACAAGGGTTTTAGTCTTATCTAAACCGTATTGCAGCATAATGCAGCAATTTAGGACATAAATCATGTCTAATGTCACGATTAACCTGCCAGAATCCGTATTTAGCACCCGTCGCCTGAGTCCAGAAGAATTTGTGCGCGATATACGCCAAGCTGCTGCTATCTACTGGTATCAGAAGCAGGAAATCTCAATGGAGAAAGCAGCCAACGTTGCTGGGTTAAACCGCCGAGACTTTCTAGCCGTCCTAGCCCGTGAGCAAGTTATTGGACTTTGGACAAAAAAGAAGTGTTCGCGTTTGATTTACGCGAACTTACAATCTACGCATCATAAATTACCCCAGTTATTTTTCAAACTGAGTCCAACTGAGTTAAACGCCTAAAGCCTAAGAA
>NZ_JAIVFV010000042.1 GCF_020829445.1 Nostoc sp. CHAB 5836 | reverse complement strand
GCAAATACGCACTATTTGCGAAACCAAATATCTGCGGTAATTACAGAAGGATTTATTCTGAGTTTCATTGGGACACTGCTATGGACAGGTGTACCTGGTTTACCTCGCCTCACGGTAGCAGGTTGGTTTGTCGCCGGAGCGATCGCAACTTTAAGTTTATGGTTAATAAGAACAGCACTAACGCGACGTGGTAACGAATTAGAGGTTATCTATGCAGTTGCAAGTGATCAATGGGCGATCGCCTTGTGTGGTTTTGAGTTGTTTGGTTTGACGCTGCACTCAGTGCTGATTTACTCAGGGTTCATTACTTCAGGATTTTTGTACTTAATTGCCACTGCGATCGCCTTGGCAGCCATTGTTTATCGCAGTTGGCAAGAACCGACAAATTGGGCATTTTATGGTGTAGGTTGGTGTTTGGAATTGTTGACTACCCAGGTGTTAGGCTTGGGGGAGGGTTCAACTGTTAGAATTGCGATCGTGGAGCGTGGCTTGCCAATCGCCAATATCGCTTTAGGTTTAATCGCTCAACTTGTCGGCGAGTGGTGGCGACGACGACATCAATTAGAAAGGCTTCCTAGCAGTTTTCACATTTTGCCCTTAATTTATGGTGCATTCAGTGTATTGCTGCGGGTGAACAGCTTCACCGAGTGGACTGGTTTGTATTCCTTGGGTGTAGCTTTAATTATCATTGGCGTGGGGCGACGCCGCGAGAACTTTAAACCCTTGCTGTATTTAGGAATCATTGGCGTATCCATTTCTGCTTATGAACTTTTGTTCTATCAAATGTTACAAGCTTCAGGAGGAGGATTAGGTGATGGATTAATTGCCATGTCTGCCCTTGGTGCCACTATCATGTATGCTTACCGCATCCTGTCACCAAGGCTTGTCAGCTACTTACGCCTGACTCCCCAAGAACTTAAAGGAATTGCCCATCTTCACTGGGCTTGGAGTAGCTGCTTATTAATGGCTGCTATTCCTCTTCCCATTGGAGTTAACCGTTTGGTGGGATTAGGAACGGGGGTATTTTTGATTCGTTATGCCATCTTTCAGGGACGAAATTCGCGCACTTCCCCCAGCATCTTGGGAGGAATCACCATCGCCGAGATGTGGGTTTACCTGGGCTTATTAGAAGTAGCTGGGATGAGGATTTATTGGCGCGAGACAGCAGTAGGGCGATTTTGGGCTGGGCCATTAGTTCCTTGGAATGGTGCGATCGCTTGTGTGCTAGCCTATTTTCTATATATTCTACCTTGGGAAAGTTGGGGTTGGTCTAAAAGACCTTGGCAGCAAGCCGCCTACATCATACCACTGATCATTTTATGGGAAACCAGACTGCAAACTTACCCAATTACCTTGGGACTCGCAGCTGGATTTTACATCTTTTTAGCAAAGGTGGGTGAAAACATTCGTTTTACCTATATTAGTGTGGCGTTAATTGATTGGGCGCTTTACCGTTGGTTTGATTCCTTACGCCTGACTGATGCTTTATGGTATGTAACGCCAATTGGATTATCACTGCTTTATATTGCTCAAGTAGATACCCAACTGAAACTACCAGAGTACAAAGTCCCTCGTCATATTCTGCGAGTGCTAGGTAGTGGTTTCATTTGTGGATGGGCAATTTTATTTGATCAAAATACAGCCTGGATACCTGGAATTTTCAGCCTCATCGCCATTTTTGCGGGATTAGCTTTACGAGTGCGGGCTTTTCTCTACATTGGTACAGCCACTTTTTTAATCACTACAATCTACCAATCGGTAATTTTCAGTTTGCAGTACTCCTTTTTAAAATGGGTTGTTGGCTTGCTAGTTGGCATTTTACTGATTTACATCGCCGCCAACTTTGAAACCCGTCGCGCTCAAATCACTTCCTTAATTCGTAGCGCCATTGATGAATTTCAATCATGGGAATAGGTCTAAGTATTAAGCTAAGGAGTAAAATCGATCATATTATGGTGGTTGCTCATTACCCACCACCAAATTTTAAAAAACTTTTTCCCTTTCCCCCAGTACCAAGTATTGAGTCCATGCGAACGGCGTTCTTCTCTTAACAATTTACAACACCAACTTTTATGTATGGCGGGGGACTCCGACGCTCGTACCTCGCTTGCCGCCGGCGCTATCGCCGCGACCAGTTGAACTAATTAGGCAAGCGATCGCCTAAATTCAAGATGCCTGTAAAATTAAGCAAGAGCGATGGCTTTACCAAAGCTTTCTCTACGAGACGCTCCGCGAACGGCTAACGCATAGAAGCACAAAACAATGACACGGATTCCATTAACAGAAGCTCAACTTCGTTTACCCGAACTGATTGCAAGTCTGCAACCCGGTGAAGAAATGGAGATTTTTTCCGGCGATCGCACTGTTGCCAGACTGATTGGTGAACTCCAACCACCTCGGAAGCCTCGCCAGCCAGGTAGTGCAGTCGGAACCCTAATCATTTTATCCGAAGACGAAACCCACTTGGAAGACTTTCACGACTATATGCCATGAAGTTTCTGCTCGATACTCAGGCATTTCTCTGGTTTGTACTCAATGATCGCGCCCTTAGTCAAGTCGCCTGTGATTTGATTGTCGATCCCCTCAATGACATTTTGCTCAGTCCTGCTTCCTATTGGGAAATTTCTATCAAAGTTAGTATTGGTAAGTATCAAATTCCTGGAAATTTTGAAACGTGGATAGAACATCAAATCCAAGTTAACGAATTGGAAATATTACCGATTAAAGTTGCTCATGCAGCCGCGATTGTGACTCTGCCATTCCATCATAAAGATCCTTTTGATCGGCTTTTGGTTGCCCAAGCACTCACAGAAAAGATTCCGATCATTAGCGTGGATGCAGTGCTAGACAATTATGCAGTCACTCGTTATTGGTAAGTACGATAACCTGTCAGGACTTACGCACTCAAAACCTGAAAGCTCGATCCCCCTAACCCCCCAATTGGGGGGGATCTGAAAAGCCCCCAATTTATCGGGGGTTGGGGAATCTCCTATGTACCAGGGCTAGTGCGAACACGTACCTCTTGATTTTTCGTTAGTCCACGTAGGTGGACTTAGTTGATGTAGTAGCGAATTATATTCGCCCATTACTTTTCAAACGACCTCTTAGTAAACGATGCAAACAATCTTAATTTTGACAGCAAATCCTAAAGACACTTCATCACTACGTTTATATCAGGAGGTGCGAGATATTGCAGAAGGATTAAAGCGGGCAAAAAACCGCGATCGGTTTGTTCTAGAATCAAAGTTTGCAGTGCGACCGAGGGACATCCAGCGGGCTATGCTGGATATTAATCCTTCTATTGTTCATTTTTCTGGGCATGGAACAGGAAATGAGGGTTTAGTATTTGAAGATGAAACAGGTTCGCCAAAGCTAGTCGATGGAGAAGCTTTAGCGGGACTATTTGAACTATTTTCAAAGCAAGTTGAGTGTGTTGTTCTTAACGGCTGTTATTCGGAAGTGCAAGCAGAGGCGATCGCACAACACATTAACTATGTAATTGGCATGAAAGAGGCGATCGGTGATAAAGCAGCAATTGAATTTGCTGTGGGCTTTTACGATGCTTTAGGAGCAGGAGAATCTATTGAGCGTGCCCACAATTTAGGTTGCGTTGCAATTCGGTTGGCAGGTATTCTAGAGCAATCCACCCCGGTTCTCAAGAAGAAGCCAAATATTGACCCTGAGCCGTCGAAAAACGAACACCCCCAAGACAATCAAATTTATACCATAGTAACTGCTGGTGAGCTGGATTCAAATTGGCGTCTTAGTATGGAGGAAAATTCTGCTGCTTTGGGTACTCGCGCCATTACAAAATGGACTCAGAGAGTAGATATAAATAGTGAATTTAAACTGATTTACAGGGCAACTAATGATGCTTACGAGATTCGTCCGAGAGTTGAAATTAATGGTGATGCCTGTCTCACGACTTATCCTGACGGTGTTCTTAAACTTGATAAGTGCGATTACACATTGTACCAACAATTTGCGATTGCCTGCAAACAAAAAGATACCGCTGGTAATCTTTCAGGATGTTATATCGTTAATAAACAGACCAACATACCGATTGGTACACTATGGGATAATCCAGATAAATCAAAGAACCCACCAAATAAAGAATTAGAATCTTTTACCTCTGATAATGCTCGTTGGTGGGTGTTTGTAGTTCAGAATAACTGCTAAGTTGCTGCGTATTTAATTTGTATATTGAAAGCGGGGAAGATACCCGCACCACAATAATTTTGCTTTTTGGTGTTATACAATTTAGCAGGGTAAGACAGCTGTCCTACCCTGCTAATGTACAAATAGTTCCTAAAAAGAAATTAGGAGAATCGGAATACTTTTTAATACAAAGACTTAATCCATTGCCATTCCTTCGTCAAACCCTCTGTGAGGGAGACTTGGGGCTGATATCCGAGAATTTTCTGTGCTTTAGATACATCAGCAGCTGTGTGGCGGGCGTCTCCCATCGCTTTTTCTATGTGGTTTCTTTTGATTGGTTTCCCCACGATTTCTTCAATCGTGTCCAAGACTTCTGCTAAAACTACCCTGCTACCACCGCCAATATTAAAAATTTCTCCCACTGCTTGGGGTGCGATCGCGGCGGCTAAATTAGCGGCGATAATATCACTAACAAAGGTAAACTCTCGCGTTTGCTGTCCATCACCGTAAATCGGAATCGCCTCATCTTGCAAAATCGATTTAAAGAACTTATGAAATGCCATATCTGGGCGCTGCTTGGGGCCATAAACTGTGAAATAACGCAACGTCACAGAGGGCACACCAAAGTTTTTGTGATACAGTTCACACAAAAACTCCGATGCTAGCTTTGTAATGCCGTAAGGAGAAACTGGTTGAGGACAAATTCCCTCGTGAGTAGGTAATGTTTCCGCATCACCATATACACTTGATGAAGAAGCAAACACTAACCTTTTCAAGTTTTTAGCATCCTTAGCTGCTTCTAGTAAAACTTGTGTAGCATTAATATTTCGTTCTGTATAACCTCGAAAAGCTTTACCCCAACTCGCTCTAACACCTGCTTGTGCCGCTTGATGGTAAACTACATCAACATCTTCTAGGAGTTTCTGCCAATCTAAAAATTGCATATCTCCTTCGATTAATGTAAAGCCAGGTGACTGATGTAAGTGTGCAACATTTTTGAACTTTAACATCGGATCGTAGTAATCATTGAATTCATCAATCCCAATTACTTCTTCTCCTTGTTGTAGCAATGTTTCTGCAAGATGAGAACCAATAAAGCCAGCGGCTCCAGTAACAATAATTTTAGCCATGTCGCCTATTTTGTGATATTTTCATTAATCTCGATATTCACAGGTTAATACTTATAACCAATAATCGTCATTACCTGAAGATGATTTTTTTTGACTCAATTATTGAAATGCTTAAAAACCCATCATAAATACTTAAATGTTCTATTTATTTGAGAATAATATCAGTATATTTATTTAAATATTGCTACTGAGTAAAGTTATAATTATATGAATTTTCTAATAGCCTATCTATCAAGTAAATATTAAGTAGGGTGTGTTACGGCTGCGTAGGACTTTGAGGGTTTGAGAAAGTCTAATTTAGCCGCAGGGCACCATATTTCCAGGTGCGGTACACGAGAGCGATAACGCACCCGACAATTTAAGGTTTACTTTATAAATGGTCTCTAAGATTTACTTTATAAATACCCTCTTACGCAAAATAATGAAAAAACGAACTGCATTCGCGCAGCGTCTCCCCCTGGGAGAAGGACACAAAAGACACAAAATAATAAGAGTTTCAGAGAGTTGTTGCGTAAGTCCTAAATTGATGAAAAGATTGATCCGCGAGAGCCGAATCGGCGATTCTCGTTTCCCAAGGAACGCACGAGGAAATCAGTGAAAGTTTTAGTTGTAGGTAATGGGGGGCGCGAACACGCTCTGGCATGGAAACTGTTGCAATCTAAGCGAATTGAGCAAGTTATCTGTGTACCAGGGAATGGGGGCACAGCAAGTATGGAACGTTGCCAGAACCTGCCCCTAACAGTAGATGATTTTGAGGGTATGAGCCGATATGCTCTAGAACATGGCATAACTCTGGTAATAGTTGGGCCAGAAGTCCCCTTGGCGAAGGGAATCACAGATTACCTCCAAGACAAAGGACTGATGGTATTTGGCCCAGTCAGAGCCGGAGCGCAAATTGAGGCAAGTAAAGCTTGGGCAAAAGCTCTGATGCAAGAAGCCGGGATTCCGACGGCACGGGCTGCGGTATTTACGGAGGCAGCAGCAGCGAAATCTTATGTCAGAGCTACGGGAGCGCCAATAGTCGTTAAAGCTGATGGCTTGGCGGCTGGCAAGGGTGTAACGGTGGCTGAAACGGTTGAACAAGCAGAGAGTGCCGTTGATGCGATTTTTCAGGGACAATTTGGCAGTGCTGGCGAATTAGTCGTCATTGAAGAATGTTTGATTGGGCAAGAGGTATCAGTTTTAGCCTTAACCGATGGGTTAACAATTAGACCCTTGCTGCCAGCTCAAGACCATAAACGGATTGGTGACGGCGATACGGGGGAAAATACTGGCGGGATGGGAGCCTATGCCCCAGCACCCATCGCTACACCAGAGTTGATGGCACGCATTCAAACAGAAGTATTAGAAAGAGCGATCGCCACCTTACGAGCTAAAGGCATTGATTACCGAGGTGTGCTGTATGCTGGGTTAATGATTGCACCCGATGGCGACTTGAAGGTTTTGGAATTTAACTGTCGTTTTGGCGATCCAGAAACCCAAGTGATTTTGCCATTGTTAGAAACACCCCTAGAAGAGTTGCTTCTAGCCTGTGTACAGCAGCGATTAAGTGAATTGCCGCCCATTGCTTGGAAAGAGGGAGCATCTGCCACTGTCGTTGCAGCTTCTGGTGGTTATCCAGGAGAATATAAGCAAGGCCAGGTCATTACTGGCATTGGTGAGGCAGAGGCAACAGGAGTAACTGTATTTCATGCAGGTACGAAGTTGAACCAGCAACAAGAAGTAGTGACAGATGGGGGGCGAGTATTAAATGTGACTGGAATCGGAGAAAATTTTGAGCAGGCGATCGCCCAAGCCTACGCAGGAATCAAATATATCCAGTTTGAGGGCATATATTACCGGAGAGACATTGGGCATAGAGTGGTCAGCATGAAGCAGGGGGAGGAAACCCGATAAGCGTTAAAACTTCCCACTGGCTAGCTACGGTCAACAGACACCACCACATTTTCAATGGAATCAGCAGCTATCTGTAAAAGTGCTGTGTCTTCTGTGTTGAGATCACGAACCTTGATTAAGTATTTTTGCAAACGAGGCTGACTTATACTTAAGCTATGCCCAAGTTAGACATTATCCATAACGCGGTAAAAAACGCACTCATCAAGGACGGCTGGGCGATTACAGACGACCCCTACGTAATTCAGTATCGAAGAACAACCTTATACGCTGATCTTGGTGCTGAACGCCCAATTGGAGCTGAACGAGATGGGCAAAAACTTGTTGTTGAAGTGAAAAGTTTTGTTGGCGCATCAAAAATACAAGATTTGAAAGAAGCTCTCGGTCAGTATGACATCTACCGTTATCTTTTGGAGGAAACAGCGCCAAAGCGTAAACTTTACCTTGCTGTTGGTGCGATCGCTCATAAAAGTTTTTTTAACCAGGATGTGATTCAACTCATCCTCCACAAACATCAACTTCCACTCATTGTTGTCGATATAGAAACAGAGGAAATCACACAATGGATAAATTAACTGAGTATCCCAAAATAATTAAGCGTATCCTGACAGAGTATATAGAACTATGTAACCGTTGTCACAACCAAGACATCGAAACATTCTTGATTATGGATGAGCCAAAGGGTCACTATATTTGGATAAACCTTGGTTGGCAAAATGGCGAACGCATTACTGGTATGACTGTCTACGTTAGGATTCGAGATTGCAAATTTTGGATTGAAGAAGATTGGACTGAAGATGGAATCGCAACTGACCTAGTTCGTGCAGGTGTTGCCAAGGAAGATATCGTGTTGGCATTTCATGAGCCTAAGATGCGGCAGTACACAGATTTTGCAGTAGCATCGTAGCGATCGCGCGCCCTGCTCAAAATCTCTACAAGTGGGATTTTTGTTAGACTGCTCATCTGTGCGTAATCAATAGTCACAAAAATCGGGTTAAACCTGTGAATCCTTAACTGGATATCAACTGCGATCGCCCAAATGAGGTAAATTCGTTAATACCACCTTAACAGGGATACCCCCTGATACTCCCCCATTCCTCATGCCCCTAACATTTTTGCCAAATTAACTGTTAATTTTTTAGTTGTTGGGCTTTATAACAAAGACTACTAACAACTTTATTTAAGATGCTAAGTCTGTTAAAAACAATTCGAGATCCGATCGCAAGTTGGTGGTCGGAGTTCACACTCCAGACCAAACTGCTGGCTGTAGCCACATTGGTGGTTTCCTTGGTGATGAGTGGTCTGACCTTCTGGGCTGTGAATACAATTCAGCAGGATGCGCGGATGAATGACACCCGCTTCGGCCGCGACTTGGGGCTGCTGCTTGCTGCCAATGTTGCTCCCCTAGTTGCTGAGAATAATCTGACTGAGGTTGCCCAATTTTCCCAACGCTTCTACAGCAGCACCTCTAGTGTGCGTTATATGCTTTACGCCGATGAAACCGGGGAAATCTTTTTTGGCATTCCTTTTTGGGAAGCTGAGGTAGAAAACTCACTCACTATTAAACGACGGATACAATTGCCAGAAGATTACCCTGGTGATGGCGAA
Source organism: Nostoc sp. CHAB 5836 (assembly GCF_020829445.1). Lineage (GTDB taxonomy): Bacteria > Cyanobacteriota > Cyanobacteriia > Cyanobacteriales > Nostocaceae > Nostoc. The sequence goes on along the minus strand of NZ_JAIVFV010000042.1, from coordinate 36,732 downwards.
AAGCCGATGGTACGGCAACACATGACCCCAGATGGGGCAGTCACCGATGTATTTATTCCCCTGATCGTCAATAAAAAATATTTAGGTGTATTAGCGATCGGTATCAATCCCAATCAGACTGCTGTCATTTCCACCAATTTTACCCGCGATGTCACCATTGCTGTTTTTATCACGATTTGGGTAATGGTGATTTTGGCAGGAGTGATTAACGCCTTGACCATCACTAAGCCCATTAAAGAACTGCTGGTGGGAGTGAAGCAAATTGCTACCGGCAATTTCAAGCAGCGCATTAATTTACCTTTAGGGGGCGAACTGGGCGAATTAATTTTAAGCTTTAATGAAATGGCAGAGCGATTAGAGCGCTATGAAGAACAGAACATTGAGGAACTGACGGCAGAAAAAGCCAAGCTAGAAACCCTAGTTTCGACGATCGCAGATGGTGCTGTGTTAATTGATAACAATATGCAGGTGATTTTAGTCAACCCTACAGCACAGCGAATTTTTGGCTGGGAAGCTGCTGATGTGGTAGGCCGCAATGTCTTACATCACTTACCCCCATCAGTACAAGTGGAAATCACCCGTCCTTTGTACGAAATGGCCGCAGGCGAATGCGAAAGCGCTGAATTCCGAATTTTTATTAACCAACCCACCCCGCGAACGATCCGCATTCTCTTGACTACAGTACTTAACGTCCAAAGGGAGAGCATTAAAGGTATTGCGATTACTATTCAAGATATTACCCGTGAGGTCGAACTAAACGAGGCAAAAAGTCAATTTATCAGCAACGTTTCTCACGAACTGCGAACACCTCTATTCAATATCAAAACTTATATTGAAACCCTGCACGACTACGGCGAAGACTTAGCTTTGCAAGAACGACAAGAGTTTCTGCAAACAGTCAACCATGAAACTGATCGCTTAACCCGCCTAGTTAACGATGTTTTGGATTTGTCAAAACTCGAATCTGGTCGCAACTACAGCTTCGATGGCGTAGATTTAGCCCAAGCGATCGAGCAAACACTGCGTACTTACCAACTCAATGCTAAAGATAAAGGTGTTGAACTTCTTCAGGAAGTTGCTGCTAATTTGCCGCTAGTAATGGGTAATTATGATTTGTTAGTACAAGTGTTTGGCAACCTGATTGGTAATGCCCTTAAATTCACAAAAGCCGGTGGAAAAGTAGCAATCCGCGCCTACCAACTAGATTTTAAGCCCAGTCATACCCAATCTTCTCCAGTGCGGATTGAAATTTCTGATACTGGAATTGGCATTGCCACAGAAGATCAACACTCAATTTTTGAACGCTTTTTTCGCGTAGAAAACCGAGTTCACACCCTAGAAGGCACGGGTTTAGGTTTATCGATTGTCAGAAATATCATCGACAGACATCGTAGTAAAGTTCATCTCGTGAGTGAAGTTGGCATTGGCACAACTTTTTGGTTCGATTTAGCCGCCTTTGAGGAAAAAGCGCCAGCGATACAAGTTGAACCGATTGCGGAAGCATCCAAAATCACTACAGGTTGAAGGTTCGGGATTGGTTATTAGACGTCTTGTGAAAGTCCCCTAACACCCAATACGCTTAGGTTAAGGATTTTCTGGAGAACCATAGTCCTGTAGAGACGTTGCATTGCAACGTCTCTACACTGTCCACTGGACAAATGCTGATGATATCGGCCAAAAAACTGGGAATCATAGGAATAATTCCAGCAGACTAGGCTCACTCAAACCACCAAAACCTATGACGACCGAAGCAAGCACTTCCTCTGATGTATTGCCTAAAATTCCCGGCTATGCCATCGTCGAGCAATTGTACTTAGGTTCTCGCACAGCAGTGTATCGAGCAGTGGAAGTAGCCAACGAGCGTCCAGTGGTAATTAAAGTGTTGCGGCGTGAATATCCAAGTTTTGGTGAATTGGTGCAGTTTCGCAATCAATATACCATTGCTAAAAATCTGCCTATACCAGCGATTGTCCAACCCTTGAGTTTAGAACCATTGGGGAATAGCTATGCTCTAGTCATGGAAGATTTTGGTGGTGTGAGTCTAAGCAAGTACACTCAGCAGCAGTCATTGAGACTGATAGAGGTATTAGCGATCGCTCTACAAGTCGCCTACATCCTCCATGATTTGTGTCAGCATCGGGTAGTACATAAAGATATCAAACCAGCAAATATACTAATTTGTCCAGAATCAAAACAAGTCAAACTCATCGACTTTAGTATTGCGTCCTTGTTACCGAAAGAAACCCAAGAGATTCAAAGTCCCAATATTTTAGAAGGCACATTAGCATATTTAGCACCAGAACAAACTGGGCGAATGAATCGCGGTATAGATTATCGGGCTGACTTCTATGCTTTAGGCGTGACTCTGTATCAATTACTAACTGGAACATTACCATTCACATCAGATGATCCGTTGGAGTTGGTGCATTGTCACATCGCTAAACTTCCTGTTGCTGTAGATATTATCAAACCCGACGTGCCGAAAATGGTGGCGGCGATTGTTGGAAAACTGATGGCAAAAAATGCCGAAGATCGGTATCAAAGTGCATTGGGATTAAAGTATGACTTGCAGCAGTGTTTGAGCCAGTGGAAAGAAACGGGGAAAATTGCTGAGTTTGCATTGGGAGAGCGTGATTTGAGCGATCGCTTTCTCATCCCCGAAAAGCTGTACGGACGGGAAAATGAAGTCAAATCATTACTCGCCGCCTTCGAGCGTGTTGCTGATGGCGCGTCTGAATTGATTCTGGTTGCTGGATTTTCAGGTATTGGTAAAACAGCCGTCGTCAATGAAGTGCATAAGCCCATTGTTAGGCAACGGGGCTACTTTATTAAAGGTAAATTTGACCAATTCAATCGCAATATTCCCTTGTCTGCATTTGTCCAAGCCTTGCGGGATTTGATGGGGCAATTGCTCTCGGAATCTGACACCCAACTAGCGCAATGGCAAGCTCAGATTTTGTCTGCTGTGGGTGACAATGGACAAGTTTTAATTGAAGTAATTCCTGAACTAGAGCAGGTGATTGGCAAACAACCTGCTGTACCAGAATTATCGGGGAGCGCGGCACAAAATCGGTTTAATTTATTGTTTCAGAAATTCATTCAAGTATTTACCACGGTAGAGCATCCCTTGGTCATGTTTTTGGATGACTTGCAATGGGCTGATTCAGCTTCTTTACAGTTGATCAAACTACTGATGAATGACAATGGTTATCTCTTGATATTGGGGGCTTATCGTGACAATGAAGTATCACCCGCTCATCCATTTATTTTAACAGTAGAAGAACTCAAGAAAGCCCAGGCGATGGTTAATACCATTACTCTCGCACCCTTAGGATTTGCTGATACTAATCATCTGGTTGCAGATACGTTGAATTGTTCGAGAGAACTGGAGCAACCCTTGACTGAGTTAATTGATCGCAAAACCAAAGGCAATCCCTTTTTTACTACCCAATTTCTCAAAGCTTTGCACAACGATGGACAAATTATTTTTGATCATCATCGTCGTTATTGGGAATGTGATATTGCTCAAGTCAAGGCGCTGTCAGTTACCCATGATGTGGTGGAGTTTATGGCGGTGCAGTTGCAGAAGTTGCCACCGGAAACTCAACAGGTGCTGAAGTTGGCGGCTTGTGTGGGTAATCAGTTCGATTTGGCGACTTTGGCGATCGTTTGTGAGCAATCTCAAACAAATACGGCAACGGCATTGTGGAAGGCTTTACAGGAAGGACTGATTATCCCCACGAGCCAGGTTTACAAGTTCTTCCAGGATGGGGAACAGGCTGACACTCACCATAATGTGAATCCCACCTATCGATTTCTGCACGATCGCATCCAACAAGCTGCTTATTTCCTGATTCCTGAAGACCAGAAACAACAGACGCATTACCACATCGGAAAACTACTGCTGAGCAAGCTTTCTGAGGTCGAACAAAGTGAGACAATTTTTAAGATCGTCAACCACATCAACCTTGGTCAATCTCTTTTAAAGCAAAAAGATGAAAAAGAGAAGGTAGCACGGCTCAATTTGACTGCTGCTCAAAAAGCGATCGCCTCTACGGCTTATGAAGCGGGTATCAAATATCTTGAAACTAGCATTGGTTTGCTGGAAAAAGATGATTGGATTAGTCAGTATGATTTGATGTTCAACCTGTATCGTAACCTCTGTGCAGCCCAATTGAGCAGCGCCAGCTATGAACAACTGAGTGCAACAATCACGATCTCGCTCAAATACATTTCTTCTCCGGTCGATCGCGCAGAGATTTATGTTTTTCAAGTCACTCAATATACCGTGCAGGGTCAATGTGAGAAAGCAATTCAAATCGGTCTAATCGGATTAAATGATCTGGGTATTGAGATTAAAGGCAAAAATTTGACAGAATTAGTTCGTGAAGAGTCTGCTGCTGTTGTCAGAAGCTTAGAAGATCATTCAATCTCCTCACTTTTAAATTTACCGATTGCGATCGATCCGGTTATTCAAGCCACGATTAAATTATTAATGACTTTAGAGCCACCAGCCTATATCACGGCTAATATCGAACTTTACAGTTTTAACGCTTTAAGAGCAGTTCGTCTTTCAATTGAACATGGAAATATTGCTGAGTCAATCCTGGCTTATGCAGACTATGGTTTCTATTTGGGCGTGATGGAAGGGCAATACCAGCAAGGCTACGAGTTTGCAGATTTGGCTGTGCAGCTTAGCTATAAACTAAATAGTCAATCTCAACATTGCCAAGCTGCATTTCTGCTCGGAGCTTTTATTCACGTTTGGACAAAACCCATAGCAGGGGCAGCAGCTATTAACAATAAAGGTTTTCTGGCAGGCATGGAGTCGGGAGAAATTCAGTTTGCCGCCTATAACTTGGTTGGCAACATTTTTAATCGATTATTTCAAGGTGAATATTTAATAGCCGTTGCAGCAGATATTGAAAGATATGGGTTACTGGCAGAGCGGCATCAGGAGGAAGTTTTGAGAGTGGCACTTGCTGGAGCTAAAATTTTTGTCACAAGACTCGGCTTAGCGCAAGCACAGGAAGACGATCAGTCGTTCAGCAAGGCAGAAGCCATAATCCGTCAAGGTGAAACATCTCAAACACTGCTTTCAGTTTGTCTTTATTACATCCTCAGAATCTATCTTGCCTGCTTAACAGCAAATTTCGAGCAAGGCTACCATTATTTCATCGAAGCGGGAAAAATCTTAACTGCTGCCCTAGGATTCACAACTTATAGTGGCTATTACTACTACGGTTCTCTGATTTTACTCAACCTGTATCCGGGTCTATCTCAAGCAGAACAAAGTAAAGCTTTGGAACAAATTCGATCGCATCAAGAGCGCCTGAAAACCTGGTCGGATAACTGTCCAGAAAACTTTCTACACAAATATCTTTTAGTCGAAGCAGAACGCTGTCGGGTGCTGGGAAGTAAAAGCGACGCGATCAACCTCTACGATCTCGCTATTTCTGGAGCCAAAGCCAACGGTTATATCCAAGAAGAAGCCCTCGCCAACGAACTGGCGGCTAAATTCTACCTCAACTGGGGCAAAGAGAAAATTGCTGCCAGCTATATGCAGGATGCCTACTACGGCTATGCTCATTGGGGTGCAAAAGCCAAAGTCCAAGACCTAGAGCGCCGCTATGCCCATCTACTCGCGCCAATTTTGCAACAGCAGCGTACATCCTTGTCGGCAACAGAAACAGTGTTTGCACCAGATTCTCGAACCGAGCTTCAGGCTTCTGGCACTCATTCCTCCACCTCTGGCAACACCAGCATCTCTACTACCATCGACTTAGCAACCGTCCTCAAAGCATCTCAAACCCTGTCTAGTCAGATTCAACTCAACAAGCTCTTGGCAACATTACTACATCTGGTGCTGGAAAATGCCGGCGCAGACAAAGGTGCATTACTGATGCCTCGTGACAACCAGTGGTTTGTAGAAGCTATTGCCCCTGTTGATCAACCTGCACGAGTAGAAAGCATTATTTTGTCCAATAGTCAAGAGATTTCCCACGTCTTGATCAACACTGTTAAACGCAGTCTGCAACCAGTGGTGATTGTAGATGCAGCCATCCATCCCACCCTAGCAAAAGATGCCTACGTCGTGCAGCACCAACCCAAGAGTATGCTGTGTACGCCAATTCAGAACCAGGGTAAACTTGTTGCTATTTTGTATTTGGAGAATCATGTAACAGTTGGGGCATTTACGAGCGATCGCGTCGAACTGTTGAACATCCTCTGTGCCCAGATCGCAATTTCTTTAACAAATGCTCGACTTCACATTCAGGAACAGGAAAAGTCTCAACAATTGCAAGAATCCCTAGAACAACTTCAAAAATCGGAAACACATCTGCGACAATTATTTGAAGGTTCTGCTGATGCTATTTTACTGTTGGCAGATGGGATGTTTATTGATTGCAATCCAGCGACTGTTAACATGATGCACTGCCACAATAAACAAGAGTTTCTCTCGCTGCATCCATCCAAACTTTCGCCAGAACTACAACCCGATGGTCGTGCTTCGTTTGAGAAAGCCAATGAAATGATTGCCACTGCTTTTCAAAAAGGCACTCATCGGTTTGAGTGGATGCATCGTCGTGTTGACGGTGAAGACTTTTGGGTTGAGGTTGTGTTGACAGTCATGTCTTATAAAGGCAAAACAATTCTCCACACAGTGTGGCGGGAAATTGGCGATCGCAAAGCCTCTGAGACGCTGATTCAAGAAAAAAACAAAGCCTTAGAGCAAGCACTCACTCAACTCCAACAAAGCCAAGCCCAAGTTGTGCAATCTGAAAAAATGTCGGCTTTAGGAAATCTCGTCGCCGGTGTAGCTCACGAAATTAATAACCCCATCGGATTCCTCAATGGCAGTATCAACAATGCTCAAGATTATGTGCAGGATATGATTGGTCATCTTGCCCTATATCAGCAACATTATCCTGATCCTGCCGTACCTATTCAAGAAAATGCTGAAGATATTGACTTAGAGTTTCTCTGTCAAGACTTACCAAATTTGCTCAATTCGATGACTGGTGCAAGCGATCGCATCAAAGGTATCAGTAACAGCCTACGAACTTTTTCCCGCGCTGATACAGAATACAAAGTTAGTGCTAATCTCCATGAAGGCATTGATAGCACCTTGCTGATTCTCAAATATCGGCTCAAAGCTAATGAACATCGCCCTATGATTGAAGTTATTCAAGATTATGGGGATTTGCCAGCAATCCCATGTTTCCCTGGACAGTTAAATCAGGTGTTTATGAATATTCTGGCGAATGCGATCGATGTTTTTGATGAAATAGCTCAAACCCAGTCTTTTCAACAACTCCAAGCTCATCCCCAGCAAATCACTATTCGCACACAAGTGATTGCCAATCAAGTACAAATTACCATTCAAGATAATGGTAAAGGTATGAGCGCAGAGGTGAAAGGCAGGATTTTTGACCATTTGTTTACTACTAAAGCTGTAGGTAAAGGTACAGGATTAGGATTGGCGATCGCTCGTCAAATTGTCGTGGAAAAACATGGTGGGGCGATCCTTGTTGATTCCACTTTGGGGCAAGGGACAGAATTTACGATCCAACTGCCGATAAGATATTATTAGCAAGTAGGAATAACCATCATTAGGCAGGGGACTTAAACCCCCAAAGTTCGTTAAAGAATCTGCCTCTCTTTAGAGGGCAGAATGTCAAAAATCAAGACCTTAATATAACAAACAACAAACAGACCAATAATAAACCCAATACTAACAGCAAAGCCTGATTGCGCTTTAGCCAACTTTTCACATTTACTGCAAAACTGTTAGTGTAACGCTGCTGTTCCAACTCTAACTTTGTCTCTTCAATATTTTGGTAGAGGGTACACTCTTTGGCGTAGGGACGGTGGGGAAAATTGCAAGTATCATCAGCGTCATAGGTGCAGGTGTCGCACAGATACTTGTCCCCAGTGGCGCGGTGCAATGGAATACCGGGATGACCGTAAGCTTTGAGTGTTGTCCGGCAATAGGGACAACTAATAGCTTGACTATTAACAAGTTGATGGCAGTGGGGACAAGATACAGTAGCCAAAACCTTTAGCGCAAATAGGTAAACACTTTGATTCTAGCCATTTACAAGGCTAATGGGGAAATACATACCTAGCTAGGACTTACGCAACTGGCATATTATTTTTAGTTTGTAGTGAGGACTTTAGTCCTCAAAATCAGGGCTGAAGCCCTTACTACAAACTAAAAGCTTTATATTTTTTGTGACACTTGCGTAAGTCCTACTAGGGTGTTAATTTTGAATTTTCCCCAGAATGCTACCTGCGATCGCCTCTGTCCCATCTTTATGCCCGCAGGCACCAGGGTTTTGGGTATCATACCACTGACAATCTTTCGACAAAAGGGATGTATCAAGGACTCGGAATTGCTTTAATTGGAGGGTTAGCATTTTCCACCATCCTGACCCAGACTGTGGCTCTGGCATTGATGGCCCTGTTCCACGATTTAAATTCTCATCAGCAAAGAGGAACATTTCAATGATAGAAATGACCATGCAATCGTCAATCGCCAGCTTACATCCCCACCCTGTAGAGGGATGGGGTATTACGGTGTTCTGATAAACGTTTCAACCTATATGAGGTTTAACTCTGAGTTTTACCTGTACCTTACTCCCTAGGGCTTAGGCTTAGGCGTAGGCGTAGGCTTACTTGTACCTACACCTTGAGCGATCGCTATAGCTTGATTAGCTTTAACAATAACGTTAGCTATTGCTCTGAGACTAGGAGTACTCGCATCAGCAGAAGCTTGAGCCTGACCCAAAACGGTTACTGCTTGAGCTAACGCCGTAGCCGTTTCAAAATTATCTCCCTTCTTAGATGAACTTTCAGCTTTAGCTACAGACCCTACGGCAGCTTGAAGCTTCGGTAAAACAACATCTCTGAGGTTTGATGGGATGTTTACTGGTATGGTTCGTGCTACTGTTTGAGTTTGAGATACTACTGTATCTAATGCCTTCACCACAACGGCAACGGCAAAACCTACCGATATACTGTCCTTATTATTTTGAGCGATCACCAAATCGGCGTTACCCAATCCATCGCCATGACCTAAGTCTTTACTATTAGATGACAATGATAATGCCTGACCGGAAGAAATTACCAGCAAGCTCATCACTAGAAGAGGTACTTTACTAAAGTAATTGTTTTTCATTCTGCCCATCTCCTGATTGAAAAAACTAGAGGGTAGCCCCATGCTCTCTGAACTCAAGGGTTCGGTGGAACAGGGGAAACCCTCCCGTCAAAGTAATGCTTTATAGGTTGAATTGTGGTGACAAAAGTTGTTCTTCAATTCAACTGTCTCTTCATCTTCAATACATAGCGGTTCTCGCTTGGGTGCAGTACAGTTTTGACCTCACTTCCATTCCTCTCTCCTAACAGGAGAGAGGCTTTGAATCCTACTCCCCTTCCCTTGAAGGGAAGGGGCTGGGGGTTAGGTCTGTATTCCATGCAATTGAGAATCGCTATAGTTCACTGATCATCTCGACCCCATCCATTTTCACAAGACAAGTTTGCATAGTAGCTCACGTTCTTGGATTTGGATAAAGTCGAGATTAGAGGATGTTTTAAAGGTTGATTTTTGTCTATCTTGGCTATTAGAAATTGCAGGCCACTTGCTTCTCCGGCCGGAGACGCTGTGTAAACAACTCTCTTAACGCCTCCAAGGCTATTGCTTGGCTACACGAAACAAAAGCTGCTGACCCAGGTTAGAGAACCCTTGATTTGCATTAGTCCACCCAAGTGGACAAGAGCTTGTGTAGTAGCGAATTATATTTCCCAATGATTTTTAAAACATCCTCTTACTTTTACTTAGCAACGCTCTCAGCAATAGCAGTCGCATCGCCTGCAGCTGTTTTTGCAGCAGCTAGTGATCTAGCAACACTATTATTGGGACTAGTGGATTCAGCAGTGGCTAGAGCCAATGCATTACCAATAACTGATGTTGCTTTCGCTAGCGACTCAGCAGTTGCTTGTTTGTCACTTGAAGCAGTTGAAGTAGAAGTAGCAAGAGCATCACCTATTAAAGCTGAGGCGTCAGAGATAGCCTTAGCTACAGCGAGTTTATTTTTGCCACCAACAGCAGTCGCAGCAGCAGAAGCAGCAGCGTTACCCAATGCAGCTTGCGCAAGGGCTATGGATTTTGAGAACGCTACCAAATCCGATGCTTTTTTAGGAGGAGCTGGTTTAGTTGCTGGTTTTACAACTGGTGTTGGTTTTACAACTGTTGCTGTGGCAAAGGTCGAACCAGATAAACCAACGAGAGAAGCGAGAGTTAAAGCAGCAACTTTGCGGAAATTTCTGTTAATCATCTTTTTAGCTTTTGAGAGTTGGACTTTGATTTATGTAAAACTACTTGCACTATCGATTCCAGCAGTTTTTTGACCCTGGCTGGAGTTTTCTCGCAATCAACAGCAGGTATTTGCTCTTGATAAGCACTGTGCTTTTGTTACATGACTTTATCCTAGCATAGTTTCGTAAGTACGCAAGCATTAAATAATTAATTTATCTTATGTAATATAGCATAATTCCGGAGTAAAACACATTTTGTACTTGACTATCAGACTTAAATTGCGTATTTAACGGAGAAAGCCCATGTATAAACTCATAAATGGTCTGACTTGAAAATTTTCCCTTGGCACAAAGTAGTATTCAGAGTAGTTTCAGGCAATATTCTGTTTCTCAGCTAGTAATTATACGCAGAAAATATAAAGCATTTATGTATTTACCTATTTTTGTACTGAAATCCTGGGGGTATGAATGAATGACGGACATCAAGATTATGCGTAGGTGTAGCCAGCTTTTGGCATCGCCTGTCCAAAAAATTGTGTTTCCAACCCAGATTTATAATGCTGTCTGGGTTCTAAATTTTGTCTAAGATTTTTTATGCCACTAAAGTAATAAAAAAGCATTAAACCCATATACTGTGCTTCAAACTGTAATATACAATTACTTCATAAATAACTACTAAAATTAAGCAAATTTTTACGTATTAACACGTATTTTGTGTGGCAATACCCTGCTTGTGGTTATATGGCGTAGGCACGGCCCAACCTAGCGATCGCTATCTTTGGTAATCTAAATATATTACAATATGAAGTACAAAATATGGGGTAGTTCAGAATACCCATGAATAAAATTACAGCTATTTTCAGGTCAATAGACCACGGGGTAGGGGCACAGCAACGCTCATACGCCTTGGCGAAGGTCATTCGCGGCTATAGAGCCAAAGTCCGCCTGTGCGGACTAAGTACAACATTTCATTAATTCGTAGCGAATTCTCTTTGCGTTCCTACCCTACGGGAAGGCGAAGCGCCTATGCGCTTCCCTTTGCGCCCCTACCCTGCGGGAAGGCGAACGCGAGTGCGTCTCTAAGAGTTGCGCCTATGCGTTTAAATTTCAACCCTCAATTGGCCACGATTTTACGCTGCATCTGTACTAAGGTCAAATCAAGGTTTTGAAACCCAGGTCGGTGGGTGAGAGTTTGTGTAGACGCGATTTCTAACCGCCAGTTTCACGTTAAGTTGACTGTCAACTTAACGTGAAACCCCTGTAATCAAGTGATATTAAGTCCACTCGCTTACATAACTATCCGCGTCACCCCACCCCAGTTTTGTCTAAAGCCAAAACTTCCCCTCCTCGCTTGCGGGGAGGGGATTGAGGGGTGGGGTAAAATGACTGTGGAATGAGCTTGATGACTTAAGTTGACACCAATGGGACTTGCGCTCCTACAAATATACAAATAATTTTGGATAATTTATTTTTTGGAAGTCCCCAAGAGAAAAACTCGTAACTTACCCGATTGTGGTCTATAACTCAATACGCTTGGGTTAAGCATTTCTTCCTTCTCTTTGCGCCCTTAGCGTCCTTCTCCCAGGGGGAGACGCACTCGCGTTTGCGGTAGCCTGCGGCAAGCCGAAGCGTCTACGTTAAAAAAATTGACTTTAACAAAGAGTTTTAGCCTTAACCCAAGCGTATTGGTCTATAACTTTGGTGTAGGGATATAAGATATGCCATTGCTGACAGCTATTTTTACACTGGCTAGTAAATTAACAATAGCTGGTTTGCCAGACCCACTAATAGCATCTGACTTCGCTATAGCCAACGCATTATTAAGGGCTGCTTCTGCTGTAGTTAGCGAAAGAGCAATTGCCTTTATGTCACTTAGCGCAGTTGAATCACAAGTAGCAATAGCATTCCTCAGAAAAGATTTGGCATCAGCAATTGACTTAGCTAAAGCGTTTTTCCCGTTCCCAGCAATAGCTGCTGAATTAGCAGCAGCATAAGCATTCTGCAATGCAGTTTCCACAAAGCCTAGCCATTGAGAGAAGGCTGGATTATCCTTTAGAGGACATCTTTGTTGGGCAACAAGGATCTTGGTATCGGAGTTACCCAAATGTATTGCATGGTTTATTGCTTTAATATTAGATGTACTTGCAAACGTCGAACTAGAGAAAGCAACAACAGAAGCGAGAGTTACAGAGGCAACTTTGTGGAAACGTGTGTTGATCATGTTTTTTAGCTCTTGAGAGTTGGGCTTTGGTTGATGTAAAACTACTTACGCTATCGACTCCAGCAGTTTTTTGACCCTGGCTGCGTAGGTTTTGGCAAAAAAATAAAAAATGTGTAGGTTGGGGAGCCACTGTGCCCTTGCGGTTAAGAGACTTGTTCGCTTTTAGCGTTCCCGCAGGGTAGCACGTGGCGTTTGAGGAACGAAACCCAACCGAAGAGCGAGGTTTGTTGGGTAACGCAAAGCTCAACCCAACCTACAAATATTAAAAACCTACGCAGTATTGGGGAGTAATCAATAGCAGGTATTGACTCTCACTAGGCGGGCTGCTAACCTGATATTAACACCTTTTGCAACTGCAAAGCCAGACTTGCAGGGCGGGCGTTGTAATACCCACCTGTGGTAAATACTGCTTGGTTAAGTTATTACAAATGATTAGTTTTGGATGGTTACTTGCCAAGTGTTTAATGTCGTGCCAAGTAATAAGTCCAGGTTGGTCAAACTATTGAGATAGTTAATAGTTGCATCGAGTTCAGCATTTCTTGCTTCTACTAAAGCAGTTTGCTGTTGAATAATCTGGAATATTCCTGAACCTCTGCCCAATTTCTGTTTTTGCTGCTCAATATCAAGTTGTCTTTCAGATAATTTCGTGGCTTGTCGAGCTAGTTGAACTTGAGAAAAACTCAGATTAACATCTCTAATTCTGTCCGTTAATTCCAGTTCTAAACTTGACCGTGAATCTTCTAAAGATATTTCTGCTTTGCGTAAATCAATGCGCGATCGCTCCGGTCTTTGTTCTCGACTTAAATCGCCAAATGTCCGACTTAAGCTGATTCCGGTTCTAACATCAGTTGATATATTAGTAGCATTATTTAAGCTGACATTCAAATTTAAATCCCAGCGTTTATCATTATCTGCCAGCAACACTTCAATTTTACTTCTTTCCAGGTTTAGCTGTGATTGCAAATAATTAGGTTGATTTTTTAATGCTATTTCCTTGAGGTTATTAAATTCCAGATTTGTCGGTTTTATCGTCGGAAGTTCGGCTGCAAATATCTTGGTATTATTATCAATATCAAGAATTTGCAAAAGAGCTAATTTTCTCGACTCAAGCTGATTTTGAGCGGCTAACAGACTAACTTGCTGATTAGCTACAGATGCCTGGTTTTGGATAATAGCGATCGGTGCTTCTCTACCTGCGTTGATTAAAGCTTGGGTAATTTCTAATGATTCTTCAGCATTTTTTAGTGCCAGTTGCTGAATTTTCAGTCTTTCTTGTGCCTGAAGTAATTCGCGGTATGCTAGGATACCACTCGTAATCGTTTCACTTAATGTCGATTTTAACGCAATAATATTAATTTGTTCATTTAGTCGAGCAGTTTTAATATCAGCTTTGTTGATTTGAGTGCCGGCTCCCCTTAATAAAGGTTGCCTAAAACCTAAGCTTAAATTTTGTGTGGAGCCATTGTCATTAAGATTTGACAATCGATTATTGTTTGTCCATCCCAAACTAACGTCTGCACCTGTGGGAATTTTTACAGAAACTTGTGTATCTAGATCGAGTCCGGGATTACCTGATGTTATTCCATCAGCACCAAGTTGATCGATCCTAAATGACAAGCTTGGTGTGAAGTTAGGTGCAAATTTATTTTCTACAACTTGCAAGTCTTTTCTTTGAATAATTCTATCAAGATAGGCATTTTTAATTGTTCTGTTATTCGCCAAAACCAAGACAACAATATCAGCAAGTTTTATGCCAATTTCTTGGGTATTTGGTGTTTGATTAATCGGTGGATTTATCTGTTGATTAATCGGTGGATTTATCCGAGGATTAGTTTGATTGATTATTTGATTGTCTGTCTGATTCTGAGATGCTGACTGCTGTTGAGCTAGATTGAAGGAATTGTTCTGAGCTAATAGTAAAATTGGCTCTGGAAAAGCTGGCGCTACTTGCGGTTGGCTGTAGGGTTTCGGAATCAGAGATTGGGAATTGGTAAGTGGTGGTAAAGACGTTTTTGGTGGAGGTATTTTGGATAACTCCCCTTGGTTGTTCAAAAAATTAACAGGGGCAAATATTTGATTAAATGGTATGACTTCTTCAGCAAAGGGGATGGCGTTTTCTTTAGGGGTTTGAGGTTGCTGGCTTTGGCTAATATTATTTTTTGTTTCAATGATAGGCAGCAATTTTAGTGGCTGCTGAAGTTGAATTTGATTATTTTTTGTTGCAAATTTTTGCTTAGGTTTGACAATTAATTGTGTCCGAACGGCAGGAATAAACACTGCCACAACACCTAAAGTTGTCGCAATAACACCTACCCAATTAAGATGGTAAAACCAAACAGAAATAAAAGACCAACGGTTTGAGGATTGAGAATTTTCTTGAGGTTGCTGATGCATATTAATACCATTTCGGATTGCTAATTACTAATTGTGAATTGCTTTCCTTGTAATTTTGCTCATTCTTTACGCCTCACGCAATGCTTTAACTGGATCGAGTTCACTAGCGCGTAAAGCAGGGAGAAAACAAGCACCTACGCCTACCAGCAAAGCCGCACCCAATGATAATGCAGCAGTTTGGCTCTCAAATTCATAAGGCAATTCAAATGCATCAACAACCACCAATGTCAAGCTATATACTGTGATAATAGCGGCAATTCCGCCCACCAGACTTAAAATTGCTGCTTCCAAGATAAATTGCGACAAAATGTTAATTTTAGTTGCACCGATCGCTCGTCTTAAACCAATTTCTGAGGTTCGCTCAATGATGGCAGCTATGGTAATATTGGCAATACCCACACCGCCAATTAGTAGCGCAATTACCCCCACAACAGTTAGCGCCTGCGTTGCCATATCCAAAGTTTCTTTTTGCTGAAAAATTGCCTCCACGTTGCTTGTAGTGTAGACTTCCCCGCCTGGAAAGCGTTGCTTGAGTATTTTTTCTGCTTGCTCTTTGAGGTTTTTCATGTCTTCGACGTTTCGCGGACGCATTGAGATTGAGTTAATGGTTTCCCTGCCGGTCATTGCGCTGTAAGTTGACATAGGCATTAGTAAAGCACCTGTAGGTTTCTCGCCACCAAGTAGTGATTTGCTCTCCATAACTCCCACAACCAAACAGGGTCTTGTTTTAGTAAAAATCAGCTTACCTATAGGATTTTGACCTTGAAAAAGTTGCTGTGATAATAATTCATCAATCACCGCGACGGATCGGTAGTTGTCAAAATCAGCAGTTGAGAAGCCGCGACCTGCTTTAAGTTTTCGGCCTGAAGTCAGCAAGTAATCTTTGGTAACAGCCTGCACATTAGGCTGGGCTTCTCGACCGTCAAATGAAACTTGTTGAGAAGGCACATAACTAGAACCACTAACTCCTTGCAAATTTTTAAGTCGTTGGCGCAAGAATTGGATGTCTTCTAAGTTTGGCTCCCTGATTTGTTCTCCCATGACAAAAATCAGGATTTGAGGCGCTTCTGTTTCTGACAACTGTTTGGCAATCATCGCCCGACTAATGCTACCCACCTGTAGCGTCGCATTCACCGCCGCCACACCCATGAACACGCCAAGGGTGGTGAGGAAAGAACGCAGTACATTACTACGTAGTGAGTTACTGGTGAGGATGATCAGGTCTAGGGGAGAAAGGCTCATAAGCAGAATGGGCAGATGGGGAGTCAAGACAATTCGCAATTCGCAATTCGCAATTAATGCCCCAGGATAAATCCTGCGGCTTGAACCAAGCAAAGTTGAAAATTTATCTATCCATAAATCAATTTAGGGGCTTGTACTATCAAGGAATAATTGGTCAAGAAATAAAAAAATCGGGATATTCTATGATCAATGCGTCTTTTTTTTTCCCAACCTCAAAGGAAACCTGTAAGGGTTCATGATTGAGGACTGCTGGAATTTTTGTCACTTGCATTCCTGGTTGAAGCTCAATTTCAGGTGTAGGAAGGATGATTTTTTCACCTAGTTTTAAGCCAGATTTTATTTCTACCTTGGTTGGCCCCTCTAGTCCAAGGGTGACTTTTCGTTTTTGAACTAAGCCTTGGTTGTCCCGTACCCAGACAAAAGGCTCTGGTTCGGAGCGTTGAATTGCTTCTATGTTGACAGCTATTACCTTCTGGCGTTGCTGTACGATGATTTCGACGCTGACTTGACTACCAGGGATTAAAGTACCACTGGGTTTGTCTAACTTGATGGTTGCAGGGACTTTAGCTGAACCTGATGAACTAAAACTTCCACCGCTATCAGAACCAACAGCTAGGGGATATAACTTAGTGACTCGTCCGGTAAATTCTTGAGTATTGGGGCCAAGCACTTTGATCCGCACTCGTTGGTTGACTTTGGCTTTGGTAGCATCTAGACTCACTAGCTCCAGCTTCACAATTTCTTGCGTCGGATCGCCCAACATAAGTAACGCATCACCAGATTTTACACCATCCCCATCCTGGATTTTTAAGTCAAGGACTTTACCTGAGAAGGGTGCGGTGACGATATTTTGTTGCACTTCCTTCTGAAGATTTTCTCTCTCTATTTGTAGGCGTCGGAGTTCCTCGCTTTCAGTCTTGAGTGTTGAGGAAGCCTCTCGCAACTCTGACTGTGCATCCATGAACTTCTGTTGCTCTTCAGCTTGGCGCTTTAATTCAAAATTCAGACGCTGGAGTTTAAGCGTTTCGCTAGTGATTGCTAATTCAGCCTCTTTCACATTAGACCTTGTTTCACGGACTTTTTCTTGTTGCTGTTCGAGTTCATTGGTCGAAATAAAGCCTTTTGCTGCTAAAACTTCCACATCCTGAAGTTCTTTAACAGCCGAAGCTTGCTTTTGTTTTGCATCGACAACTCGATCGGCGCTACGCGCTAAGTTTAGCTGCTGTTCTTGAATTTCTAGCTGTTTTTGGATTGCAGGCTCCCGCAGTTCTTTTTCGGCTACGGCGAGCTTGTTTTGCGCTTCCACAACCTTCTGCCGACTGCGTAGTACGATGAGTTCCTGTTTGCGAATTTGGAAATCGGAGTCAGTAAGATTTTTTTGTCCTCCTGGGTTGCGGAAAATCACTAATTGCTGACCAGACTTAACGCGATCGCCCAGTTTGATTAACACTTTCTCGATCGCAACATCTCCCGGAGACTTGAGGATTTTTTGATTTCCCAATTCTAAGACGCCACTCTCATTGATTGTAGTTTCTACGTTATCAGAGTCTACGCTGATCGTAGGCAGTACTACGGGTTCAGTTGGTTTATTGAAATTTTTGACATAGAGCAACCAACTACCAGTACCCACCAAAGTTAGAATCGCAGACCAAACTAACCATTTAACTCCGGTTTGAAATTTATTTTTACTTTTACCGGGAAAATACATTATGAGTTATAAGTTTGAGGGCGAGGACATAATCCGCTTTCTGAGCGATAATCTTTTGGGCAATGTCGATCTGCGTTAATAAACGTCGCCGTCGGTGTTCTAAAGGTAGTAACAACAATAACATTGTTCAAGTTAGCCTAACACCAGAAGTGAAGAATTAAAAATAATTATTATTTTTACATAAAGTATACCACAATACTCTTGGTACTTTCTCTCTACACTCATAGCGATCGCTCTTTTTTACCATTGAGCAATGGCGATGCTAGTGCTACCAACTCTCAATCCCGGCGAGGTGATGGGCTATTTCAGCAGACATATTTTACTGCCATAAACAAGCCCCGCAACTTTCTGGGGATTATAAGGCAATACACTTGGGTTAAGCATTTCCTCCTTCTCCTTCTCTCTGTGTTCTCTGCGCCTCTGTGGTTCGTAAAAAAAGAGTTTCAGCCCTTTTGTGAACCGTATTGGATTATAAGGATTGAATGCAGGCGATCGCAATCTAGTTTCCCAACCCAATACTTTTCGGTTAAAGTCAAAAAGGGGTAGATCATGAGTTGTACTTCAGTATACTACACACTCGATTAAAATCTTGGTTATTAACTCGCATTTGGGCTTTAGTAGACATCTCCAAAAAAGAGACGTAGCAGTGCTACGTCTCTACAAGTGTTCTGGATAATGCGTATTTAATTTCACCAGATGTCTAAAGGGAAAGTCAAACGAACCACAGAAGACGCACAGAAGCCAGTGTGTTGGGCGGATTAAGAGACTTGTAACCCTTCGGGGAAGCAAGCTACAGCCAGCGTCTTTGCTTCTCCCACTCGTGAGAGGCTAGCGCCTTTTAGATAAGTAAGTCGGCAAAAATAAACCAAACTATATTGCGAAACGTAAATACACCTTAAATCCTTATAAATGACGAAGGACAAATGACAAATGACAGCCTTAGCTAGTTAGCTTTATTTGCGTCGCTCTACTTACTCAGAAATTTGTAAGCGTTGAGATATCTCCTCACCTTTATAGACTTTTTGGCATAATAAGCTTTCTAAAGGTTCAATGCATCCTTCAGGAGCCGAGAAATTCCATAAAATTTCTTTGAGAAAAATTAGAATTTTAAACTTGATTGCGATAATACGTTTAGCTAACTCAAAGCTGTTTATCCTAAACTGCTAAAGTTCTTTATACTATACGTAAGTAAAGCCAATGGCTGCTTCATCACCAGATAATTCCATAAGTTCATCAACCACTAATAGCCTAGATATAGCTAGGCAAGAGTATCAATATAACTACACCCATATTCCACCTATTGCTATGGTGGATCAGCTTTCTGCTGTGGAAGAGTTCACCACTAACTGGTATTTTTTATTAGCCCACCAGTTACGAGTTGTTTTTGTGAATACCTTGATTGTCAACAGAGGCAATCAGGGTTCTAAATCGATTCGTGATGATGTGCAAAGGTTTATTTTAGAAGCCTTGCTTAAAGGAGCAGTACCAGTCCGAATCACCATCCTGGCCAGAATCCTGCAAATTATCCCTCAGTTTCTGCTCAAAGGAATATCTAAGGATGTTAGAGAACTCGACGATCTTTTCTTTTCTATTCTAAAAGAAAACGGACTTGTGATCCTCAGAAATGCTCTAAATCGGATAATTACCCTTTTATATGAAGGACAGCCCACAGGACACGCAACCAGTCTTAAAGACTACGAAAATTTATTTCCGGTGATTGGTGTACCAGCGATCGCCAAAACTTACCAGGAAGATCAAGTATTTGCTTACATGAGAGTAGCTGGCTACAATCCCGTAATGATCGAGCGAGTAACGACTCCAGGCGATCGCTTCCCAGTCACAGACGAACATTACCAAGCAGTGATGGGAAGTGACGATTCATTAGCAGCCGCAGGACTTGAAGGAAGGCTCTACTTAGCAGACTATAAAATTTTAGACGGTGCAATCAACGGTACATTCCCACATGAGCAAAAATACCTCTATGCTCCCCTAGCACTGTTTACCTTACCCAAAGGCTCAGACCCCACCCGTCTATTGCGTCCGATCGCCATTCAATGCGGTCAGACCCCTGGCCCAGATTATCCCATCATTACCCCTAACTCCGGTAAATACTCTTGGCTTTTTGCCAAAACAGTTGTCCAAATAGCAGACGCTAACTTCCACGAACCTGTTACCCACCTAGCAAGAACTCACCTGTTTGTTGGTGTTTTTGCGATCGCAACCTATCGACAACTACCACTCACCCATCCCCTCAGAATTCTGCTGCGCCCGCATTTTGATAGTACCTTAGCAATTAACGATGCCGCCCAACGCATTCTCATTGCTCCTGGCGGTGGCGTCGATAGATTACTCTCAGCATCAATCGATAACTCTCGCGTTTTAACAGTGCTAGGATTACAAAGCTATGGTTTCAACAGTGCCATCTTACCCAAACAATTCCAACAGCGTGGTGTGGATGATCCTAACCTCTTACCTGTTTATCCTTACCGGGATGATGCACTATTAGTATGGGATGCCATTCATCAATGGGTTTGTGACTACCTGAATCTTTATTACACCACGGATGAAGACATTCAGAAAGACACAGCCCTGCAAGGGTGGACAGCCGAAATCTCAGCTTACGATGGTGGTCGCATCGCCGATTTTGGCGAAGATGGGAGCATCAAAACGCTCAATTACCTCATTGATGCCATTACGCTGATTATTTTCACTGCTAGCGCTCAACACGCTGCGGTTAACTTTCCGCAAAAAGATTTTATGAGCTACGCCGCAGCTATTCCAATGGCAGGTTATTTACCAGCCTCAACTCTCAAAAGAGAAGTTACTGAGCAAGACTACCTGAATTTGCTCCCACCCCTAGATCAGGCGCAACGGCAGTACAACCTACTCAGCTTGTTGGGGTCTGTATACTATAACAAGCTGGGCGACTATCAGCAAGGATACTTTACAGACCAGAAAGTAAAATCATTGTTACAAGTATTCCAGAGTAATCTTCAGCAGGTAGAAGAGACGATCAAGCAGCGTAATTTGCACCGTCCAACCTACGATTATCTGCTTCCTTCTAAAATCCCTCAGAGCATCAATATCTGAATTGGGGGAGTGAGGGAGAAGAATTCATAACCAATGACAAATGACAAATGACCAATGACCAATGACCAATGACCAATGACCAATGACAGTAAATATTATGACACTTAAAGATAAAGTTCTCAAAGGTCACGATCGCCAGCTTTGGCTTGCACCTATACTAGCCAAAGTAGGTTATGACACTGCGATCGGCAAGTTTCTACGCTTGATTGTTTATTACATGGATGCATCAATCATCCTTAACGCATGGCGGGACTTTCTCTACATCCGTAAGGACAATATTGGAGACAAGTATTTTGCAGTAGACCAAGCAATTATGCATTCCTCTCACTCCCAAGTGAGGGAACTAATGCAAACCCAACCACAACTGCGAGGAAATGATTTAGGCATCATTAGAATATTAGCTCCTAGCTACCTCCTCGATAATCCTCTGAGCTTGGGAACCAACGGCAACGAACACACAGGACTACGTACTGTAATCTTACAAGCCTTACCGGAACCGTCTCAAAAGATAGACTTTTTAGGAAATCTAGTTGAGCAAAGCCTGTTAGAAGCTGCTAAACAAGGCAAATTACACATCGGTAACGATTTGCCAAAGATCATTCTGTCGATTTTGCACCAACTGGTTTTTCAGATATCTTTATCTGAAGAAGAAATCACCGCATCAAGTGGTTACATTAATAATTTGGTTCTCGCATCGTTGCCAAATTTTATTAACAAATATTTGCTGGCAATATTAACAGCGCCAAAAATTCGGCATCGTCAACATTTAATCAAGCGATATCAACAATCGGCTTTATGGGCATCTTACTTTGAAACAGGCGCTCAGTACCAGTTGAACGAACACCAAATCGCTAATACCCTTTTCGATATGATTCATATCGCTGGAACTGCCGGCACGAGTGCGCTTCTGGGATCGGTTATTGGTGTTCTCTGCTTGGATAATACCCTCAGAAATAATGTAGTCTCAGAAGTGAATGCAATCTGGAATGGCAAGGAAAGTTTAGACCCAGACGCTCTAGAACGGTCAACACTTCTCAATCAAGTGATTCTGGAAACAGCTCGTCTCTATCCATCTGTGCGATTTGTTAGCCAACTCACCACTGAAGCGGGTGAAGTTGAGATTGGAGAACAAAAATGTCCATTCCAAAAAGGTACTCGCTTGCTTGGCTCTATTCTTACAGCTAATCGGGATGCCAATAGATACCAAAATCCAGATGATTTTGACCTAACACGGAATTTTTCAGATATCTTATCTTGGAACGGCGAAGGGCATGAGCGAGCTTGTCCTGGTAAATCCTTATCAATTGGCTTTATCAAAATTTTCTGCTTACATCTGTTCAAGAACTATCAATGGGATTCAATTACAGAAGTCAAATGGGATTTTGAAAAAGTGACTGCCGTTACTCCTAATAATTTAGTGCTACAAGGTTTTGCTCAACGACTGTGATACCAGAAATCGGGAGTTTTGAGTTAGAGGATGTTTCCTACGACAGATATGGTTCAAATACATAATTTCTACTGTAATTACGAATTACGTTAGCGAGTCTTGTCTGCAACACCCTACGCGTAGCTTGCCCGTAGGGGTACGAGCATAATTACTTTCCTTGTGCCGAAGGGAGTCGAGATATTACGAACTTGTGCCGACTTGTACTGAGTTTACGGTGAGCGCAGTTGAACTGCGTAGTCGAAGTAAGTCGAGGTATTACGAATTAATATGACTGAATTAATCGAGAAAAAACAACTTAATAATATTGCAACCTGGATGATTTCAATCAAACAAACAAACTTACCATCTGTCCTTAAAGGTGTGTTTTTTATGGATGGTAATCCACTGCCAGATACCTGCATCACTATGTATAATTTAGAATGGGACACACAGAACAGAACTTTGGTTTTGCCAGTCTTTGGGCCATTGCAGTGGACTTTTCATAACTCAATTGCTGGCTGGATATTACTACGTTTAACTCAATTGTTTCAGGTAAATTACAAAATTAAGTTTGAAGATGAAACTTTGCAGCAAGCTCAAATCATACCTGTTTTGCTAGGAATACCAATTTCAACATCAATTGTAAACATTACAATGTCCCAAGACAAAAATTCTCTCAATGGAGATATTTGGCACAGAAACAACGTTTGGTTCGGCGGACTTTCGAGAGCTGGTGAGTATACTCTCCGTAGAGTTGTTGATGAAAATGGTCGTTATACTCCGGCTTTTTACGATATGCTTACCAGGGTTCCAAATGAGTGTTTAGTGATTCCAATAAACTCAAAAGATTTGTAGGTTGGGTTGAGCGCAATGCGAAACCCAACAAACCCAGCAAAATGTTGGGTTTCGTTCCTCAACCCAACCTACACATTTTTTATTTTTTTGCCAAAACCTACGCAGTATTGAACTCCCAACTCCCAACTCCTAACTCCTAACTCCCAACTCCCAACTCCCAACTCCTAACTCCCAACTCCCAACTCCTAACTCCCAACTCCTAACTCCTAACTCCTAATAAAAAATCCCCACCCAGACAAATGCCTGAGTGGGTAATATGAGGTAGGACAAAACAATCTTGCCAAAAGAAGTAGGGGAATTATTTGCTCTCTGTAAAATCAGCGTCAATCACATCATCGCCGCTACCAGAGCTAGATGTGGAACCGCCATCTTGAGGTTCAGCACCAGGTGCAGCACCGCCACCAGCTTGTTGATAGATATTGCTACCAACGGCGAATAACGCTTGTTGCAATTCTGGGGTGAGCTTCTTAATTTGCTCATCATCTTCTTTCGCAACTGCTTCCCGCAGTTCTTTCACCAAACCTTCAACTTTGGTCTTGTCAGCATCGGGAACTTTATCGCCCAATTCTTGTAACTGCTTTTCAGCTTGGTATGCCAAAGAATCGGCTTGGTTCTTGCGTTCAATCTTCTCACGCCGCTCTTTGTCAGATGAAGCATTCTGTTCAGCTTCTCTTACCATCCGGTCAACGTCATTTTTATCCAGAGTGGAAGCGCCAGTTATGCTGATAGACTGTTCTTTACCAGTGCCTTTGTCCTTAGCGGTGACGTTAAGGATACCGTTAGCATCAATGTCGAACACCACCTCAATTTGAGGAACGCCGCGTGGTGCAGGAGGAATACCATCCAAGCGGAAGGTTCCCAAACTCTTGTTATCGTTAGAGAATTCGCGTTCACCTTGAAGGACGTGAATTTCTACGTTGGTTTGACCATCCACAGCAGTGGAGAAGACTTCTGATTTTTTGGTGGGAATTGTGGTATTGCGGGGGATAATTTTGGTCATCACGCCGCCCAATGTTTCCACACCCAAAGATAGGGGTGTCACGTCTAACAGCAAGATACCAGTTACATCACCAGCCAGTACCCCGGCTTGAATGGCTGCACCAACTGCTACGACTTCATCAGGGTTAACACTTTGGTTAGGGTCTTTACCCAATACCTGCTTGACAATCTGCTGTACAGCAGGAATGCGGGTAGAACCACCAACTAGCACCACTTCGTCAATATCACCTTTGCTTAACTTGGCATCCCGGAGGGCGTTTTCTACAGGAATACGACAACGGTCGATTAAGTCAGAGCAAAGTTCTTCAAACTGAGCGCGAGTTAGAGTTGTATCCAGGTGTTTCGGCCCATCCTGGGTTGCTGTGATAAATGGTAGGTTAATTTCTGCTTGGGAGACGCTAGAAAGCTCAATTTTGGCTTTTTCTGCGGCTTCAGTCAGACGTTGTAAGGCTTGTTTGTCTTTCCGGAGGTCAATACCTTCGGCTTTTTTGAACTTCTCAGCTAAGAAGTCAACTATTTTTTTATCGAAGTCGTCACCACCAAGGTGGGTATCACCAGATGTGGCTAGTACTTCAAAAACTCCATCTCCTACTTCCAGCACGGATACGTCGAAAGTACCACCACCAAGGTCAAATACGAGAATGGTTTCGTTACTCTTCTTATCAAATCCGTATGCCAAAGAAGCAGCAGTAGGCTCGTTGATAATCCGCAGAACTTCAATGCCGGCAATTTTTCCAGCGTCTTTTGTCGCTTGTCGCTGGGAATCGTTGAAGTATGCAGGAACAGTGATTACAGCTTGGGTGACAGTTTCGCCCAGGTATTTGCTAGCGTCTTCAACTAGTTTGCGAAGAACTTTTGCAGAAATTTCTTCAGGAGCAAACGGTTTACCAGCTATGGGACAATCTAATTTGACATTGCCGTTGCTGCTGAGGACTTTGTAAGAAACTTCCGTAGCTTCGTTACTCACTTCGTCGTAGCGGCGTCCGATAAAGCGTTTGACTGAGTAAAACGTATTTTCGGGGTTCATCACCGCTTGGCGTTTGGCGATTTGGCCAACCAAGTTGTCGCCATTTTTCGCAAATGCGACTACTGATGGCGTTGTCCGAAAACCTTCAGCATTAGCAATTACTGTGGGTTTACCACCTTCCATCACTGCCACGCAGGAGTTCGTTGTTCCTAAGTCAATTCCAACTACTTTTGCCATTTTAGGTGCTGGCTCCGTATAACTACAAATGAATGAATGAGAATATAAAGGACTAAATTTTGAACCAACAGGGTCAATAAATCAGCCAGTTCAGCATCAATACCTTTGATTTGGCTTTTCTGGGGCTAAAACTCCAGATTATGCTGATATATATACTGAAGCTTAGTGGTAGCCAGTCCATGAAGAGTGGTTTCCCGAACCTTGCTGGGGACGGTTAAACTAACTAAATTGTGTTTTTAGTTGGTTCATGGACTAATTTGCCTTCACTCTGTCTAATGTATGAGAATTAATACTTTCAGTAATTAGGGTGAACCGTAACGTCAGAGTGGTGTTTGCCGTCTTTAGAGGTAACAAAGTATAGAAACACTGAGCATAGGACGAGATTAAACCAATTCGCAATACCTCGACAACTCTTAGAGACGCTCTTCGCGTTCGCTCGACACAAGTTCGTAATAGAGATAAAGAAGAGAGGTTTTCCAGATGACCTGAATTGTCAGGACTATGCCAATACGCTTGGGTTAAGGCTAAGACTCTCAGTAAAAGTCAGTTTTTTAACGAACCGCAAACGCGAGTGCGTCTCCCCTTGGGAGAAGGACGCCAAGGACGCAAAGAGAAGAAAGAAATGCTTAACTGAACTGTATTGAGGACTACGCAACTTAAAGCCGAATGGCACTAAGTTAAGATACAGCCGTTGCCCTGACTGGTTCCCAACCTCCAGGTTGGGAACCGATTCTCTGAGGCTCCGCCTCCTCTTTCTTAACAAGAGGCAGCAGCCCTCTGGTCATACATTACAGCGATTTTCAGGTAAATGAACCACAATTATGAGACCTAACCCCCAGCCCCTTCCCTACAAGGGAAGGGGAGAAAATCAAGGGTACGTAGTCCTCAATAGAAATAGGAGTGAAACCCTTGTAGAGGTCTAGCAGTGCTAAGTCTCTACAGGGGTTTCAGGCAACGAATAATTAATTTCTGGAGATGCCCAATACTTCGACTTACCTCGACAACGCTTGCCACAAGTCGCTCAGTACAAGTGCCCAATGCCCAAATTTACAATCGATTAGTATCTTTTGTGACTAACTTCCAACCTTCAGCTTGGTCAACTAGCTTCATCGACTGTAGTTGAAGATTGTTGAAAGCAGATGCATGAAGTAGAAAGTAGGGTTGGCCGTTGTAGTGCCAATAATATTGGAGTTCACCAACAGAAGCGGGAATGATGGTGCGATCGCTATAATAATCCAACGAGGGACGATGGTAGGGAAAAGATGTGTAAATCTTCCTCGTAGCTGGATTTGCCCGCACGATCATGGCGGCGACTGGTTTAACTGGATAGGCTTCAGATAATTCCCAAACCCAGTAGTTAGATTTCATTAACAGCAGTAGCGAAATATAACTTCCCCAAAACAAAATCTTCAGAAATTGCCCGTCGCCTCGTTCTGCCAAAATAGCTGCTAAGGTCATAGTTAAAGCTACTGCGGCAAAAATCAGTTGTAAGTCTGTTTTCGGTGTTGTACCCAAACTGAAATAAATGCTACCAGCAGAAGCGACTATAGCAAGTATTGCCAAACCAGCAACCCAAGCACGGGGATAGGATGAGAGTAAAGGCGAATTTTCCGTTTCTGATAACTGGATACCAAAAGCTAAGGCTAAACTCGGGTAAATCGGGAATAAATACCAGGGAACTTTGGTAATCATCAAGGAAATTACCAGCAGGTAAACACCACTCCACACTATTACTAGTTTTGCCCAGCTAAGGTTGTGATTTTCCCAGGTTAAGCGGACAGTTTGTGGTAAGAATAATAACCACGGCCATGTGTACTTGAGAAGTTCAATCAGATAATACCAAGGTGGTTGAGAATTCGCCAGGGCAACAGAGTCAATTCGACCTAGTGATGGGTTTACAAGCCCAAATTGGGCGAAAGTGTAACCATAGTGAATTAGTTGGGCACTATACCAACCAGCGACAGGCAGAATACCAATTAAGATTGCGATCCAGAGATAGTAACAGGTGAGTAGTCGTGGCGTATCCCAAAACAGAAATACGATGGCGATCGCACCTAGCAATAGGCCTAGCAGTCCTTGAGTCAGACAAATTAACCCAAAGCTAACACCAACACCAAGGCAATAACGTAAATCTCGGCGCGATCGCAACACGCACAACATCATCACCATTAAAAAACTTACTATCGCCCCATCCAACATTGCTAACCGCCCATGACGCACCACAGGTAGCATTGTCAGGTAAATCAAGGCGCTGTAAATCGCTGCCCAACGCTGGCGAAATATCTCTCGAGCAATGCAATACAGTAAAGGTACAGATGTCGCTGTTAAAATTGCTCCAGGTAGACGCGTTGTCAACTCATTTTCGCCTCCTAAAGAATAAGCCCAAGCAATTAGCAAATGCATCAAAGGCGGCTTGTCATGATATGCTTGGCCTCCTAGCGTTGGGTAAAGCCAATGCATTGAACCTGCTGGTGCGTGCCAAATTTCACGAGCAACCTGTGCCACAGTACCTTCATCCCAATCTCGCAGTGGTAATCCTCCTAGATTGATGCTAAACAGTAACACTGCTGCCAACAGCAACACTATTAGCCATACCCAATCAATCCATCTACCAACCGTGCGATGCTGTTTTTCCAAATGACTCCAAATAAAGCTTCCTTCTTGCATATTCTCTGGTAATCATTTTACTTGCTGGTTTGATTACATAGAGACATCTAGCGAATCTCCAATGTTGCCACCCAGTAGCAACGTATATTCTTAACAATTGCTAGTTTCCAAGATTAACTCAACTTTCTCTAATTAGCGCTATTTTTTGAAAAATTTATCTTAGTTAATTAAAGAACATTTAAGCATATAACTGATAAAACAATACATTCAATAAATTATTTATTACCTGTTTAGGAGTCCGTAAATGAACTTGTATTTTATTTCTAATGTGACACGGAGTTTAATTTTTATCTACTTAGTTGTAAGTTGGCTAACTTCCGAAAATCAGGAAATAATTGTTACAGGGTTTCAATAGGGTGCTGAGAAGATAGTAATCTTCAGAATTTAATTTTAACAAAGTTTAGGAGTTTAATTCCTAGCCTTTGAAGGGCAGAACGTTTTCGGTCGGGGTCTAAATCCCCGTACGCTCTCTACGAGACGTTCTGCGCGTTCGCAGACTCGCTAATACCAATTCTCTATAAACTTGCACTTAATGATTATCCCTTTCTTCCTTGGCGTTCTTGGCGGTTCGTCATTAAAAAATTTAGTGCATCTTCATGAAGAATTGGTATAACACAAAACAAAATTTACGAATTACGAATTATTTTAATGTCTATGTTATGCCAGGGCTATTTCATTCTCATCTAGCCCGGCTCAGAATGAATTCTGAGTCTAATAGCGAAAGTAGTCTAAAGACTACTGAGAAAAGGTTATAGTCTAATACGCTTGGATTAAGCATTTCCTCCTTCTCTTTCTCTCTTCTCTCTGTGTTCTCTGCGCCTCTGTGGTTCGTAAAAAAAAAAGAGTTTCAGTCCTTTTGTGAACCGTATTGGGTTATAGTCCAATACGCTTGGGTTAGCGTCAAAAACCTTGTATTGCGTAGGTTGGGGAGCCACTGCGCCCTTGCGGTTAAGAGACTTGAAGCACGTGGCGTTTGAGGAACGAAACCCAACCCAAGAGCGGGGTTTGTTGGGTAACACTAAAGTTCAACCCAACCTACAATTATCCACAAAGCCAAGCGTATTGGGTTATAGTCCGTTAAAACGGACTTTAGCCATGAGCCAGGAACTTCAGTTCCGGGTGGTTTCTGTCTAGAATTAAATAGCCCTGATGTTATACAATTCGCTAACAGCACTTAATTACAAAAATAAGCAGCTATAAAATAATGGGAGCCTGTCAATGAACTTACCTGTAGTTGTCGATATTACTCTAGGTTTAGTTTTTATTTACTTGATTTTGAGCTTACTAGCTTCGGAAATTCAGGAATTGATTGCCACCTTTTTACAATGGAGAGTTAAACATTTAAAAAAATCACTTGAATTACTTTTAGCAGGTGGTAGCGAAACTGAGGAATCAGATGTTACTAAGGCGGCAAAATTGGTGGAGATGCTTTATAACGATCCTTTGATTAATACGTTGAATCAACAAGCTAAGGATAAAGTAGAAAAGCAGTTTCGGGAAATTAGTAAAAGCCTTGACAAAAAAGGGCTAGGAGAAAACAAACAAAGCGGCCCTTCCTATCTTCCTTCGGAAACATTTGCAATTACTTTGTTAGATACCTTAAAAATTCCCCAGTTAATTAATTATGTAAAGCATCCTAGCGAAGAATCTAAAACCAACTTGCAGATGATATTAGAATCTTACAAACAACTTAAACAAGGTATTAACGAAAATAGTGATAGCTACCAAAAAATTAAAGAAATTTATGGAGAGATGGACGAAAGTTTTATAAAATTTGTTAATGAAGAGTTAAAAGATTTACCTGATGATGTTCCTGATAATTTAATCAAGAGTCTTGCTGTGATTGCCCAACGGAGCAGGATAAAGATTGGCGGACTCACAGAAGAAATGAATCAGTTTAAAAATGAAGTCGAAACATGGTTTGATCGTTCTATGGATCGAGCTAGTGGTGTGTATAAGCGTAATGCCAAAGGAGTTGCTATTTTAATTGGAATATCAATTGCCATATTAACCAATACTGATACATTTCATCTGGTCAAAAGGCTGTCGCAGGATTCGGTTATCCGCTCTACGATTGCTCAAAGTGCAAGTCAACGAGTCGATTATATCAAAGACCCAGAAGCCAGAAGGGAAATTGAAAACCTATTAGTAAATGCTTCTGTACCCATTGGATGGCAAAACCTCAATCAACAGTTTGAGCCGAATAGTGGAAACGTTTTATTAATCAGAAGTTGGCAGGTTTTTAAATTAATTTGCGGTTGGATAGTGAGTGGTTTAGCGATTGCAATGGGTGCGCCTTTTTGGTTTGATATCCTCAATAAAGTTATTAATGTGCGGAATGCAGGGCCAAAACCTGTTGCCTATACTAAGGATCAACCGTCTCAAAAATAGTGTTTTACAAACCAAACCCAACATTTTCTTTCTCTTTGTTGGGTTTCACTACCTTCAACTCAACCGACAAATCTTCTTAAGGGGCAATAGGGTTCACAAAAGGGCTGAAACTCTTTTTTTTTTACGAACCACAGAGGCGCAGAGAACACAGAGAGAAGAGAGAAGGAGGAAATGCTTAACCCAAGTGTATTGGAGCAGTATTGGTTTGTAACCGCCCTTTTAACTTAAAAAATAAAAATAACTTGTAGTTTTAATTCTTTATTCGGAAAAATAACCTCAATTTGCTTGATAAATTCTCGAAAGTAAAATCGGCGCTCTGTTTCCGACAAATCTAACCAAAATTGTGGTATGGAAACGGCTTGTGCAACAGAACGCAAGTTAACTGGGGGAAGAGTCGCCCACTTTGCTTCGAGTGCAGAAATTTCTGTGCGGAGTTTGTAAGCCCTTAACTTTGCTGTTTCGGCATCTAAAATTCCAGTTTCAATTAAAGCGGGTAACTGAGCGAGTATTTCTTGCTGACGAGCGATCGCTTGCCCTAAACTATTCTTGATTGCATCCAATTGGGGAAAATTCATCCCCGCTACAGCTAAGGGTAAATCACGGCAAACTGTTTCAATTGTATGTTCCAACACCTCTTGGTAGGGAATAGCCTTACACTTGGGGCGTTGGGGACAGCTAGTAGAACGTAAATAAAGATACTCCTGATCTTGGTTGCGTTGGGTGACACGAGTAACTGTCAGATGTAACTGACACTCAGCACAGACAACCAACCCAGCTAGAGAACGGGGCGCACTAGCAGTTCGGGATGGTAAACGGCTGTTACGGCGTAAAAGTCGGTCAATTTGAGCTGCTTCTTCCTTAGAAATGATCGCAATATGGGTATTGGAAATAATTTCACCATTTTGGTAAGCTGTATTGCCGCGATAGACTGGATTAGTTAGCCAGCGTCTTCCTGTAGTGACAGAGATTTTCTTGCCGTATTTTTTCGCCAAGTAACGCACTGAACCCCGCAGGGAACCATAAAGTAAAAAGTGTTCAAAAAAATCTTTGACTACTGGTGAAGTACTGCGGTCAATGGTATATTTTCCCTTACCTCTGCGATAGCCGTAGGGAACTTTGCCAGGTGGCGGTGCAACATCGAGACGATTACGGGCGTGTCCTTGACGAATACGACGACTACGTTGTTGCCGTTGGATTGCGTGTAGCAAATTCAACAAGTTAGCGCCCAGAGGGTAATTTTCCGAAGTGTAGGGCTGTTCAGTGGCGATTACTGCTATTCCCATGACTTCGAGTTGATTTAAGCGATCGCTAATTTCCTCTACAGTATCCCCCAATTCTTCTAACCGCCGAATCAGGAGATAATCTGCTCTTTCAGTTTGACAATCTGTGAATAATTGTTGTAATTGCGATCGTCCAGAAGACTCTTGCTTGCCCAAATCTTCATAAACTCCATCCACCTCCCATCCCCAATCAGCTTGATCGGGAGAAGATTCTAATAGCGGATCGGTGTAAGAGTAGGCAATTATTCTCATTTGTCATTTGTCATTGGTCATTGGTCATTGGTCATTGGTCATTGGTCATTGGTCATTGGTCATTGCTGACTCAACTCGATAATATTCCCGTCAGGATCTTGAGTGAACAGGGCAGCGCGACCGGAAGCGCTGGCTTGTATGGGATAATTATGATTGAGGAACTCCTGTTTGGCGGTGTCTAAGTCAGCAACAAAGAACGCAATGTGGGGATTACGTCCCCATTTTTCGTTTGGGTTTTCGGTGGGGACAGTGGTTGCGACTATCAGGTGAATTTGATAGTTGCCAACTTGATACCATGCACCAGCGTAGTTTAGGGAACGATCTATTTTGGATAATCCCAATACTTTGCCATAAAAATG
Source organism: Nostoc sp. CHAB 5836 (assembly GCF_020829445.1). Lineage (GTDB taxonomy): Bacteria > Cyanobacteriota > Cyanobacteriia > Cyanobacteriales > Nostocaceae > Nostoc. The sequence continues at coordinate 4,327 of NZ_JAIVFV010000042.1, read as the reverse complement.
TTCCGAGCGTTCTAAGTCAGTTACAAGAATCGCTGTATGGAGACTTTGGGTAATCTGCATTGTCGGTAAGATGCGATCGGGTTTATTTAAATTTTGCACTCAACTGCTGACAGTTCCTAAATTGTAAGCAAATTCTCTCTGCCATGTTGCGTGCCCCAATCCCAAAATCAGAAAATCCGGACTTTTTCTTGATCACAGACTACTATTTTTAGTTGCATAAACGCATAATAGTAATGTGACTGATCTGTTCGCCCCTTTACAATCTCTCAAACAAGGTGACTGGTTCAAGCTGATCTGCGGAGCCAGCTTCCAGCATTTGCCGGCAGTCAGAAGTTTAACCTTAGCCTATACTTTGGCGGGCGCTGACTGCATAGATGTTGCAGCTGATCCAGCAGTGATTGCAGCAGCGCAAGCAGCCCTACGAGTAGCTAAATCTCTGGCTAGGGATGCTCAAAAGCGAGGCTTTGACTACAAAGGCAACTCACCATTTTTGATGGTCAGCCTCAACGATGGAGAAGACCCCCATTTTCGGAAAGCACAATTTAATCCTGCTGAATGTCCTACAGACTGCCCTAGACCCTGTGAACGGATTTGTCCAGCACAAGCAATTGTGTTTAACAGTATAAAAGAAGACTTTTCCGGAGTAGTATCCGAAAAGTGCTACGGCTGCGGTCGTTGCATACCAATTTGTCCTTATGGTATAATTGATACATTATCGTCTGCGTCAACGCCGGGAGCGATCGCGCCATTGGTAATGTCAACGGGGATAGATGCCGTAGAAATCCATACAAAAGTCGGGCGTTTGGCAGAATTTGAGCAATTATGGCAAGTCATTTCACCGTGGGCAGATCAACTAAAGGTACTAGCAATCAGCTGTCCTGATGGCGAGGGATTTACTGAGTATTTAAAAGCATTGCATGACCTGATTGCTCCACTCAAGAGTGCTTTAATTTGGCAAACCGATGGTCGTCCCATGAGTGGTGACATTGGCGATGGCACTACTTTAGCGGCGGTGAAATTAGGGCAAAAAGTTTTGGCAGCTAAGTTACCGGGATATGTGCAGTTAGCAGGCGGCACTAATAGCTATACCATTGCTAAGTTAAAGGCAATGGGACTGCTGAAGAAAGCAGGGGGGGATGAGGGAGCAGGGGGGGATGAGGGAGCAGGGGGAGCAACAACTTCCTCACCCCCCTCATCCCCGATTTCCGGCGTCGCCTACGGTAGCTACGCCCGTGTACTGCTGTCACCAATTCTCGAACAGTTAGAGAATAAGGAGGTAAGTAACACCAAGGATAAGGCGGCTGTTCGCCTAGAAGAAGATGACGTATTACTTTGGCAAGCTGTAGAACTTGCCCATTCTCTTGTTTCCCAGATCAAGTCACAGTACGGGCGCTAATCGCTATATGTTTTGAGCATTAGGATGAGCATCTAAGAAAGAGCAAAGACTGAAAGTATTGATTTACGTTGTTTCCGTCACTAATAGAAAGCATGACGATTACAGACGATCTCCAAAAGTTATTAGATATTTTGCCCCAAGACCTGCGACAAGTACTAGAGAGTCATCCTAAACGAGATAGTTTAGTAGAAGTGGTCTTGGATTTGGGTCGTCGCCCAGAGGCTCGCTTTCCTAATCAAGCAGAGTATTTGAGCGAAGTACCCGTTACTCAAGAACAGATAGATGATTGCATTCAACGAGTCGGAATCTTTGGCGGAGATAATCGAGCAGGAATTGAGCAAACTTTGCATCGGATCAGCGCCATCCGCAACCGCACCGGCAAGATTATTGGCTTGACCTGTCGCGTCGGTCGAGCGATATTCGGAACTATTGGCATGATCCGCGATTTGGTAGAAACGGGTAAATCGATTCTCATGCTGGGACGTCCAGGCGTGGGCAAAACTACTGCTTTACGGGAGATTGCCCGTGTTTTAGCGGATGATCTACATAAAAGAGTGGTGATTATTGACACCTCCAACGAAATCGCTGGGGATGGTGATGTTGCTCACCCCGCCATTGGTCGCGCTCGGCGGATGCAAGTGGCTCATCCAAATCAACAGCATCAAGTGATGATTGAGGCAGTGGAAAACCATATGCCAGAGGTGATTATCATTGATGAAATTGGCACGGAACTGGAAGCTTTAGCGGCTCGTACCATTGCGGAACGGGGTGTACAGTTGGTAGGTACTGCCCACGGAAATCAGATTGAAAACCTGATTAAAAACCCCACCCTGGCTGATTTAGTTGGGGGTATCCAAGCTGTGACACTGGGAGACGACGAAGCCAGACGGCGGGGCAGTCAAAAGACTGTTTTGGAGCGTAAAGCCCCACCTACCTTTGAAATTGCTGTGGAAATGTTGGAACGCCAACGCTGGACAGTACACGAAAGTGTTGCTGACACCGTAGATAATCTGCTGCGGGGGCGTCAGCCTACTCCACAAACGAGAACCGTTGATGACCAGGGCAAAATCGGTGTTACACGCCAGTTAGCTGTTGTCAACGGTCGCAGTGGACAGCTAGCGACAGTGGAAGAATCTTTTCCACCGGCGCGACCGTCTAATGGCTGGCGTTCATCTGGGCAAATGGTAGCACTGCCGCAATTGCCAGTAGAGCGGGTAACTGGACGCAGTGAATTTGACCGTTTGCTGGATGAATCCTTCAATTATTCTGAGAGCATTGATTTCGATGCTGCTACCAGACAGCCCGGCCCCAATGGTGAAGATTTGCCATTGCACATTTACCCCTATGGCGTTAGCCGCCACCAACTAGAACAGGTAATTAGTGTATTAACTTTGCCCGTGGTCTTGACAAAAGATATAGATAGTGCTGATGCAATTTTAGCACTGCGATCGCACGTCAAAAACCACGCCAAATTACGTCAAATGGCCAAAGCCCGTCATGTACCCATCCACATGATTAAGTCCAGCACCATACCCCAAATTACCCGTGGTTTGCGGCGGTTGCTGAACATGGACGATCCGGAAATGGCCGATGACCTAGAATTGCAACTGTTTTTGCACAATGGTAGCGATGATGAGATGGATGCCTTGGAAGAAGCGAGACTTGCTGTTGAGCAAATTGTCATTCCTAAAGGACAGCCAGTGGAGTTATTGCCGCGTTCTCCCCAAGTCCGCAAAATGCAACATGAGTTGGTAGAACATTATCGCCTCAAGTCGCATAGTTTTGGCGAAGAACCAAATAGAAGATTGCGGATTTATCCGGCGTAACCTCACCCCCAGCCCCTCTCCGAAAAGGAGAGGGGATGCACTAGGAGACACTTAATGTCCTATAGAGAGTTTTCTTTAAGAAAAGTCAAACAAGACTTTAATCTCACCTTAGTAGAAGGTGGGAGATTTTTACCTACTATACAACCAATTTCACCTAGTCCCCTATTGGCTGAATTTTTAGCAGAAAGTATCCAGCTAGCAATTGCAATGGGTTCTGAGAAAGCTAGATCAGAATTGATTATCAGCCCAATATTGTTTGAAGTCCGTAAAATTCTCAACAGACAAATCAGTTTTTTTTCTGGAGAAGAATTTAATGTTGAACCAGATGTTGGACTGGCAGGATTTTGCGACTTTCTGATTAGCCTTTCGCCAGAACAGTTATTTATTGAAGCGCCAGCCGTGGTGATTGTGGAAGCCAAAAAAGAAAATCTTAAAGGTGGTTTGGGGCAGTGTATCGCAGAAATGATCGCCGCCCAAAGGTTTAATGTTAAATACGAAAAACCTATTACCACTATCTATGGTAGTGTTACTAGTGGTAACTTGTGGACGTTCCTAAAGTTAGAGGATAGCACTATAACTATTGATTTAACTGAATACTTAATTAGCCCAGTAGAGCAAATCTTAGGTATTTTAGTATGGATGATTAGGTCACAATCAACTTAAGTTTAGGTTGTGCTAAGAGGGTGTTTGAAAAGTCCTAAGTACAGCTTTGCGTAAAATCGTGGCCAATTGAGGGTTGAAATTTAAACGCAAAGGGGCGCAAAGGGAAGCGCAAAGGAACGCAAAGACAATTCGCTACGAATTAATGAAATGTTGTACTAAGAGACTCGAATAATATCCCATCCTTCCCCTTGCAACGCAGCTACAGTCTGAGGTGAAATGTTCATGTCTAAACTAGCAGACCGAGTAAGTAGGTTGGCGCAATTAAAGTTAACTGGCTAAGGCTGTCATTTGTCCTTTGTCATTGGTCATTAGTAACCCACATTCCGCACCCACAACTGTCACACCCCAAGGAGACGGATATATTTAGTACATAAGAACTATTTATTAGGAGAATTTACTAGAGCTAAATAGGAATTACTATTATTAAGCTGGATGTATAGCT
>NZ_JAIVFV010000041.1 GCF_020829445.1 Nostoc sp. CHAB 5836 | reverse complement strand
CAAATCGCGGATATTCAAGGCATTCACGGCACTTTTGCTTTATGTTTCTTGCTTGTTCTGCCAACTTTTGCCCTCTATAGCTTTCATGCGGGACAAAAGCGCTTGCCCCAATCTGATTTTTTACAGCAACTAACCCAGGTTGGCAAGCCCATTTGGTGGGTTAGCTTGCAACGTCTGGCAAATACTCTTATGCTCATTGCTGCTGTTTTGGCTGTGAATTCTGGCAGGATGATGAAAGAAGAGTGGCTCCCCACAGGGCAGTTCTATCATATTTGGTATTACCTCCACCTTGGTGCGTGGGTTGTCATGGTTTGCTGTGTGGCGATTCATCTTTTGATGTCTACCAAGGTGGGTGGTGCGCCGTTGTTACTCTCTATGTTTTCATGGAAGTTTCGCCCAGAAGATAGCCCTGGTCAATGGTCTAATCGTTTCCGTGCCTGGTTGACTACTTTACAAGCTAACTTTGGTGCGGGAATTAATAATCTTATGCAAAATAATTTTCCCCTCAGAATTATTGAGGTGATTGTGCTGAGTGGAATTGTGACAGCCTTTGTATTACCTATATTTTTTTCCGGTAGTGAGTCATAGGCAGGGCTATTTCATTCTAGACATAAACCACCCGGAACTGAAGTTCCTGGCTCATAGCTAAAGTTCGTTAAAACGGACTATAACCTTTCCTCAGTCGTCTTTAGACCAATACACTTGGGTTAAGCATTTCCTCCTTCTCTCTTCTCTCTTCTCTCTGTGTTCTCTGCGCCTCTGTGGTTGGTAAAAAAAAGAGTTTCAGCCCTTTTGTGAACCGTATTGGTCTAAAGACTACTTTCGCTATAAGAGAGGTTAATTCATTCTGAGGCGGGCTAGATGAGAATGAAATAGCCCTGGATTCCTAGGTAATTGGCTGTTGCTGCGTAGCTTGCTGTCGTAGGTATCGCAAACCTATTCGGATAAAACTACGTACTTATAATATATATTACTGAATAATATATTGAGTTTATGTTGCATTTTCGTAAAAATCTGTTACATTACTTTACAGGCAGTTATAACTGTTACAACATCAAAGCTCGGAGTATTATTTATGGCAGACGTTAAGAAGACTACGCCTTCGGTTTCAGAAGATCCTAATGCTTTGCGCTGGGGCTTTACTCCTCAGAGCGAAAACTGGAACGGTCGTTTTGCAATGATTGGTTTTTTATCTGCTGTTGCGCTTGAAGTGTTTTCTGGTCAAGGAATTTTACACTTCTGGGGCATCCTATAGATTTAAAAGTTTCTAACTTCATTAGATGATGAGGCAAGGCAGCGATTCGTAAAATCGTTTGCCTTTCCTTTTGCAGAGAATTTTCTTAGCGTGATGAGCGAAATATTACACGACCTGGAGATTCTTCCTGATTAATTCGCGCGTATATGCGAAGACAAGTTAAGACTTCGCCAGGAATACCACCACAGTCTAGTTGTAAGTCATCCTTGGATAAAGCACAGATATCTGCATAAAGTCCCGATAATTGGCGAATTCGCACTTCATTACCTGCATTATTTGCCTCATCAGTGACTTTCTTCAGGATACGTCGTGATTCGTTTTGTAGCTTTCCCCACCAAGAATAGCGTTCGGCCGGTGGTACAAATACTAGTGAATGTATTGCTTCGTCCATGTCAATCCAGGCACGCAGAATTAATAGGGGATCAGTATTTTTCTCTGCCTTTTGGATGCGTTGGAAGCGATCGCTTAAAGCCTCAATGTATTGATGGCGGCGTTCTGGTTTGGAGTGGAAAGAGATAATATCAAAGCTAAAAACGCTTTTTAAAGCATGATGTAAATCCGGGTCAATTTCAATAAATTTTATATATAAATATAGGAATCCCGCTAGTATATCTGATGTATTTCCTTGAGGAATTTGAGAATTTGAAAGTGCTTGTTGAGACAAGCTCAATCCTTGAGTTTTAACAGTACCACTAAGTCCAGGGTAGATAATTTCATCGCGGATAAAGGGAAGTTGATAGAGATTAGAATTATCTGCGATCGCACCAACTTCTTGAGCCAAATCCAAGGTGCGCTGTTGCCAAGATGCAGCCAAATCCTCTGGGACTCGCAGCAGTTTGCGTTGAATCTCATTCCACAAATCTGAGTCTGTTTGGCTTTGCAGTTGAGAATTACCCAGGTAATAACTAAGTTCTGAGTCAGAATTAAAAGCTTCTCGGAGGTGACTTAGCTTTAAATCATCTGGCGGATTTTCCCAGCTAGTATTTTGCTGTAGGGGTAAAGGTTGCAACAGGTTATGAAGTTCTTGCAGCACATCATCGCATACCTTGGCTCCTGGATCTAGTGGAAATTCTGTGCGAGCCTGATTTAAAGTAGCCTCCAGTCCATACAGACTAAATCGCAGTAACCGGGCTAACTCCGAGTTTTTTATTTCTAATAATTGACACAAGTGCTGCATGAATGTTACCTGAATGTGATTAGTAGCGAATTAAACTTGGCAAACCTCTGCGTTTCTTTGCGTTTACTTTGCGCCCCTTTGCGTTTAAAAATCTTAATTTTTTCAACGCAGAGGAACGCATTCGCGAAGCGTCTCGCAGAGAAGGTTAGCGCAGAGGAACGCAGAGGTTTAATGCAAGAGTTAATGTATGCCGCAAAATGGATCGCGTTCTTTATCAACTTCATTAGGTTGCAACTCTAATTCAGCACGATAAACACATCCTTCTTCTTTGAGACATTCTTGATTTTGTGATGTCCAGTAAGGGACTTCACCAGCGTGCATCCGCAAAATGCCTTGATCATCGAGGGTTACACGATATTGGCAAGGGTAATCTGTGGTTATATCTGGTTTACTGAGTGCGCCAATTCTTATCCATTTTTTGCTGTTGGTTTCAGCATCTGTTTGATAAACATAGAAAGTGTGCTGGCCAGTTTGTGGGAAGGGAGGTAAGGGATTACTAATTAACCCAATTCCTGGTTGTGTCACACCATCGCGCAAATAGTGGAATTTTTTAAATGTTCTACTACCATCATTTTCTACTTCAAATACAAGATGATAGGCATCTGGTTGATCAACGGTTGCTGATTCAATAACGTTGACGGCAATATCACCATTATTCAAGTTTTTATGGAAGCGTTCTACGGCGATATTCCAATTCAAGTTACCATCAGTAAATAGTGCTGATGTTTCTGAAACTACTGATTCTAAATCAATACCAGGAATGTCTATTAAATAATGAGGATTTCCTTGACAAAGTAAGACGTTAAATTCTAGGGTTTGGTCGATTTCAAACTGGATTTTGATTTTTTTCAGAAACTCTGCTTCTTGTATATCCAGTTGATTCATCAGGTTTTTGCCATCAAAGCTTCCCCAAAGTCGTAAATCTCCCTCTTCGTAGTCTTGACGGTAGATAATGTTAGTTAATTGTATGCCTTGCCATTGAGTACGAACTTTGGCGACAGTTTCCCAAGGTGCGAGTTGATATAGTTCTTGTCCGGCTTTGAATATAGTCAGTAAATCGTTGCTTTGGGTTTTGCGTTTGAAGTTACAGGGTAAATAATAAAACAGGTTTTTGACATCAATTTCTAGCTGGTTGGCTCCCTTACGCAGCAAGCTTTTGGACTCTTCTGGATCGAATCTCAATCTTCGCAGTTTCTCGGCATAGCAAGCCCCGGCGGAGGTGGCTAGCTTGGTAAATTCCAGCACAAAGGTAATCCGTTCTGGATTCCAGACAAAATATGGAGACTTACTAAATTCTTGGTAGATTTGGCGCTGAACTATATTGAGATTACAAGTTTTCCCAGACAAAATTAACCAATCAACTTTTTGAGAATTCCCAGAATCTTTAGTGATATCATCGGGACGCAAACGACTTTCCATCAATCCTTTGGCAATTCCGATCGCTTCTTTAATTCCGGAAGCGGCGGCTCGTTCAAATTGCTGGTTGTCTAGGGTGATGCAGATGCTATTTGGATCTTTGACTTGTAATTTAATACTGCTTTGGGTGAGCAGTTCGGAAATTTGCTGCTCAGAAAGTGTGAAGGTTAATAGAGAATTTTCTGCTGGTGCTTTTTGCCCAAGTTTCAGTTTAGCGGCTTCTGCATAATCCCAGAGAATATAAAAAGATTGCAGGCGTTGGGGTGCTTGTTGCCAACGGGTGGGTAATACTTTCTCGGCAGTATCTAGGGCATCTTTGTAAGCAATGTCACCTTCAGGATTTTCTTTATCTAAACATTTTAAAATACTGCCAGATTTAAATTTTCCTTGTTCTAAGAAGCGTTCGTTTAACTCAGAGTTAATTAAATCTTCTAGCTTTTCACTTTCTTGATCACCTGTTGTTACTGCTGTCAATAAAAAGTCTGCGATCGCCACTTTTAATAATCGGAAAATTCGCAGTGTAATTAACTCACCGCCTAGCTGTAAGTGACCAGATGAACCTAATAGTTTGGGGGTAAGTTTATAGTAACGTCCTCCCAAACCCCGGTCTTCATAATCAGCAAAAGTCGGGGTTTTATCTTCTAAAGTCAGTTCAATTAAAGCTAAGTCTGTAGTTCCGCCGCCAATATCCAAGACGAGGACATTTTGTGACCATTTGTTTCCTGCTTGGCGACAACGGGTTTTGAATGACTCAATACCAATGTTGAGATTACCGCCAAATTCTCGCCATAAAAAGAATATTGCCACAGAAACGGCTTCATCATAAGCAGTTTGCACATCATCGATCCCTAACTGCTCGACCAGTTCCTTAACTTCTTTGCGAACAACTGGTGGGGCGACAGTGGGATAGGTGACAACTGCTGTCAAAAAATTCCCTTCTGAAAATCTGCGTTGTGCGCGTTGGCGATAATCTTCAGTTAACTCGATTAAATGCGCCCAAGCAGATTGGATTAGCTGATTTGCAGTAATTGTTTCTTCTTCACCATCCAAAATAACTGAAAACGATCGCTCCTGACCAAAATAGCGTTTGGGTGAATGGTGAAACCTGCTGATAATTTCCTTTAAAGAACCGCTTGTACCTTGAGCGATCGCTTTTTTTCTGTTATCTCTAGCTTCCCTACCCATCCGCAGTTTTAAATCCCCTAACTGCGAAATTTCCGACTCGCTAGGAATTTCTGTATCGCGACGATCAATATCCAGCACAACTGGAATCAGATTTTGCGACTCTAGGGTAGGGACGCGGAACACTTCATGATAAATTTGGTAAAGTTTTTTGCTGACAGCACGGCGAAATCTCTCGCTGTTTCCTAAAGAAAGTTCAATTTGGCGAATTGCTTCCAAAAATCGCTCTTTATTATCACTTTCAAAAACTTCACTCAGCTTTGTTGGTTCTATCTCCAGATTTTTGCTAATTTCTGCGATAAACTTTGCCCAATCATCAGCGCTGACATCTGGTAAAGCTACTGAGGCGGGAGAACTTAGCCATTGTGATAAGCGATCGCGCAACCGCATTTCTTGTTCTTTGGGTAAAATTTCTGCGATCGGTACTTCAATTGGATCGAAAAGTGTGACTGTCGAATTCGACGTACCAAAATCTAAAGCAAACCATCCCGGAAATCTTTTTTGTTGTTTCTCGCTTGGTTCTTGATCGGTATAGTTGTTCAATTTAAAAGGGTTCATTATAGTATCAAATGATTCTGTTGAACGATCGCTTTTTTATCTAGGGCGATGCCTACGCTTTTATATGAAAAAGCGTAGGCATCGCTATGAAAATTCCACCAGTTACTAAGTTAATGTTGAAGATTTTTGCTCACTTGCAAGTCTTATCTGTTCCACTTGTTCGATAGTTAAATTAAGTATCCTCGCAACCTCTTCTATCGGAATACCATAAGCTAAACACCGAGGTATAAGTTCACGTTTTGCTTGTTCTCGTCCTTGCTTTATTCCTTCTTGTCGTCCTAGTTCTAGTCCTAGTTCTAGTCCCTCTTGTTTAGCTTCTCGATAAACCCTAGTTTCTTGTAACGTAATTTCAAACATTGCCTCTATCTCTTCACGGCTTAAGTTTACAAATTTATAACCAGTAATTGTTGTGATTACTCAGCTGCAAGTCTTACTTGTTCGATGGTTAAATTAAGTAATTTCGCAACCTCTTGCATCGACATACCAAGAGCTAATAACTGAGGTACAAGTTCAAGTTTTAGTTCTTCTCGTCCTTCTTCTCGTCCTTCTTGTTTCGCTTCTTGATAAACCCTAGTTTCTTCTAACTTAACTCCTAACATAGCCTCTACCTCTTCACGACTTAAGTTGGCAAATTTATAAACAGCGATGGTTGTGATTACATCTATTATCTCCTTCTTAGCTAAAACAGTTATCTGTTCTTGTTGCACCCGCTCAATTAAACGTTTCGCTTCTTGCACCATTTGAGTGTCTGAGGCAATAGTTAACTGCATCAAACTGATACCTACTCTTTGCTCATCAGGATTACCTAACTCATCTAAATAAATCCGTTGTACTTGGGAACTATTCAGTAGCGATCTGTGAATAGTAGTCTTTTCCGGTTCCAAGCTGCGAGACTGTAAAATAATTACACCGTACCAGTCATCGTAAAGCGACGGGTTACGATACATATACAGCATGGACTCGGTGAAAAAGCGATGATACAGTAACTCATCTTTCTGGAATTGTACCTCAGCAAAAAAGATCATCTGAGATGCTGCATCCGGTGGAGGTAAAAATACCCCATCAATCCGAAATGTTGGTTCTTTAACTTCAACTGATTCAAAGCGATAGCTACTAGCTTCGGCTGGGGGCTGTTCTACTAACTCGAAAAACAATCCAGGAACACGCTTGAAAATTGCATAAAAAATCGCATCACGTCTCACAAATACATCCTCATCACCGTAGCGATCGCGTCATCTAAAATCATCTGAGTAAGAAACAGCCGCCATTTCTGAAAGAATCTGTAACCAAGTAGGAATTTGTATCGCCGATGGCAATTCCCCAGCCGCCAAATATCTCAGTAAAGTTTCTTTTTTTGAAAGGTTTTGTAGACTAGGAATAATTTGATCCAAAATGCCTTCTAGTTCGGAATTAATTTGCTGATTAACTTCGCTGACATACTGCACAAGATGGAGGCTGGCGCTAGCAGTAATTTCATCTCGCAGTCGCAGTACTAAAAGTTGGTGATTACTCGATCTGGGTAAGCCTTGGCTTTTCTCTGGTGCCCAATCAAAAATTTGACCAACGCTGTGTTTATCATCTTGACGTGCTAGAGGAAAAATGATTTCAGATGCAACAGTTTTGTCTTTACTAGTAATTTCCGAGATGATTGCTTCTTTCCATTGGTTAGGATCGCATCCTAGTAATAATTTGTAAAAGAGATCAGCATCTTCAAACCCAAATTTTTCTTCGATTTCTTGTTCCATTTCTGGATGGAAAAATGCCTGCAACTGTTCGCGCTCTGGGGCTACATGAATTGACAATTGACTTAACAAATCTACCACCGCTTGATGGATGCGATCGCGGGCAAAATCTTCTACTTCTTTAACGGTTTTCTCAAATACTGGATAAAAATCATCGCTCTTAGTCGGAAGGGAAGTATTTACACGGTTTCCCCGATCAAATAATTTCCCGGCTGCACCTCTAGATTCTGCCAGAGCGATCGCTCCATTGTTGGCTTTGTTAAATAGTAAAGTCCACTGGTTCCAATTGAGGATTCTAAAGGTGAGTTCATCTTTAACTACATCGCTGACTACAACATTGCGCCGATCTTTGAGTGGTTCTTTCCCGATCTCTTTTTGGAAATTCCTGTAGATTTTATCCAAGCTTTCGACCACAAAGCGCAATTCGATAAAAGCGGGACTATCGCCTGTGGGGATACCTTGCTCGTGGATTTCATCTATGATGTCCTTCAGGTGATCTTGTTGCTGACTGACGACATCAGCAGCTCTTTTAGTATCTTCATACAGTTGCTTCAGACCATGAGTGGCTACGTGAGTTTGAATCAATTCCCGCAGCTTACTAAGTCCCCCATCTTGACTAAAGTAACCTAACTGTCTGCCTAAATAACTGCGGGTGTCAGATTCTAGTAGCCGTTCACTTAATAGCTCCCATTTCTCTTGTAATCGTTTAGACCGATCTAAATAATCAGGATAGTCTAAGTTAGCCAAAAACTCTGGTGAGCCGGCTTTGACTGTACTAGAACGTTTTGCTAATTCAGCCAACCCCAACAGTGGCGACAGTAAAACGATGCGGTCTTTTTGGGTTGTAAACGCTTCTGCACCGTCAATGGTAGTTTGCAGAACCTTGAGTTTTTGGAAAACCGTTTCTTCCTGCAAGTGTGGACTATCTTCAATCAGTTGGTCAAGTTCTCTTTCGCCACCCTCGCCCTCTAGGGGTAGTTGATCGAAACGACCCACACCAACGAGAATTAAATCTTTCAGGTCTTGTCCCGGTCGCTGCTGCTGCATCATGGTGAAGATTTTATTGGCGCGATCGCTCCCAGGAGATTTACCATTTAGCAATACCAAAATTGTCTGCACTTCTGCCAATTCCCGCAGTGACAAAAAAGTGTCCCTAGCCCCGGAATTAGCAGCCCCCAATCCCGGAAAGTCGATGAGAATAAATTTAGCGGCGTCTGCAAAATCCCAAATTTTCCGTGAGATTTTCACATCGATATCCACACGGCGGATAAGTGGGAAACTATTTTGCAATAACTTTGTTGGTAGTCTCTGGGGTGGACTCGGTAATCGAATATGCGTTGGGGGCAAATCCTCAAATTTCAGAGTTTGAATTGCCATTGGCTGTTCCACTAGCTGTAGCCCCTCGCGGGCAGTGATAGCATCAATGTGGTAGCGCCCACCACACATAACTTCCCCATAGGCTTGATAAGCCCGCAGGAATAATACCAACTCCCGGAGTAAATAACGTAACTCTAAATTATTACTACTATTCCATGCTTCCTCACACCAGCTAATAATATCTGTACCAGAGTTGAGTTTCGATACTGGTATAGGAGGAAGCCCTGCTGCTGTTGTCCGTTTATTGGCTTCCCCTAGCATGAAGCGTAGACACTCATGCACTCCTTCATGAGCAAGATACTCTACCGTAAAGTTACTTAATTTTGTTGTTTCAAAATCATCTTGCGGAATAATATGTATGGCGGTAACATTACCTGTAGTGGGGTTTTCACTGACTGGCAAAGCATCTGCATATCCAATTAAACTGCCTAAAAGTAAAGTTTTTCCACTACTGAATTCCCCCATCACCCCAATTTTCACAGGCGAAGTTGCAAGGTCTACAGTTTTCTGGGCAGCTGACCGCAAACGCAGGAGACAGTCATCTAGACTAGCTGGAACCCAATCTTCTTGTTTAGAAGGGTACTGGGGCACAGAATCTATCTTTCGCAGGATGAATTCGCCGTACTCCTTAAAACGGCCCAGTTTATCTGGTTCCATAGAGTAGTTTCCGCCTAACATGAATTTCTGTGAGCTTTATAACATATAAAATGCCATTACCAGCCATTGTTACAACCTGTTGATATCACATTTAGCATTTCTCTCATTTAATTTGCGATTTTGTTCTAAGAGGTTGTTTGAAAAGTGTTTAGCTGTGACTTTAGGCACTTTTAGATCCCTCCTAACCCACGCCAGTCGCTCCACTTGGCGAGACCCCTGTCCCCGCGCCTTACAAAGGTAGGTATTTTGTATTTGGTCATTTTTTGACTATTTCACCCGATTTAAAAATCCTGAAACGACCAAACCACGTTAAATAGTTGATAATTTTCTCAACTATTTTCGATATTCCAAAAAACCTACCCTTGAAAGGGGGATCTAGAAGTGCCTAAAATTACAGCCCACCACTTTTAGAGGTTGTTTGAAAAGTTTTTCACTGTGACTTTAGGCACTTTTCGATCCCCCCTAGCCCACGCCAGTCGCTCATGGGGGAAACCCCCATGCGCTAAAGCGTCTCCCCTTGGGAGAAGACCGCGCTGGCTCCCCGATAAATTGGGGGAAGAATCAAAGTCCCCCAATTTATCGGGGGATTTAGGGGGATCTAAAACGTTTTGTTCCCGACAAGAGGACTTTTAAAACATCCTCTAAATGGGAAGCTTAATCATAAACTCTGAACCTTGTCCTAATACTGAATTTACCTCCAGAGTTCCTCCATGTTTTTCGACAACAATTTGACGGGCAATTGATAATCCTAATCCTGTGCCTTGACCTACGGGCTTGGTGGTGAATAAATGGTCAAAGATTTTTTGCTGGACATCAACTGACATCCCTACGCCATTATCTTTAATCCGAATCAAGATATGATTTTTATCTTCAGTAAGATTGGTCTGAATCAAAATTTGATTAGGATTTGCTTGTATTTCAAAATAGGTACGTGCTGTATTAGACTCCTCTAAAGCATCAATAGCATTAGCTAACAAATTCATAAATACCTGATTTAGCTGCCCGATAAAGCATTCTAATTCTGGCAAATGGTCGTAATTTTTAGTTACTTGAATATCGGGTCGATCCTCCGATGCTTTTAAGCGGTGTTTGAGAATCATGATTGTACTGTCTATGCCATCATGAATATTGCAACAAACTTTGCGATCGCTATCTGCTCGAGAAAAGTTTCTCAGACTGCTACTAATGTTGCGAATGCGCTGAACACCCTCTTTCATTGAGGAAATTAAGTTAGGTAGATCCGCAAGCATATATTTCAAATCTATCGCTGCAATTTGCTCTTGAATTTCTGCAACTGGATTAGGATAATACTGCTGATAGAGGTTAATGATGTTAGCCATGTCTTGGAAATATAGTGAAGCGTGTCCAAGATTGCCATGAATGAAGCCAACTGGATTATTAATTTCATGAGCAACTCCTGCTACTAATTGACCAAGGGCAGACATTTTTTCTGTCTGTACAAGCTGAAGTTGAGACTCTTGTAGGTCTTTTAATGCCCTAGACAATGCTGCTGTCCTTTCTGTAACTCGTTTTTCTAAAGTTTTCGTAAGATTTCGTAATTGAAGATGGGTTTTAATTCTAGCTAATAATTCTTCTTCATGAAAGGGTTTGGTAATGTAATCAACTGCCCCCATGCTAAGACCCTTTACCTTACTATCAGTATCAGAATTGCCTGTCATAAAAATTACGGGAATATCACAAGTTGCTAAATTTTCTTTCAGCCTTTTACAGGTTTCAAATCCATCTATTTTCGGCATCATTACATCTAGTAAAATCAAATCAGGTAGTCTATCCTCGACCTGTTTAATTGCCCTTTGCCCATTGTTTTCTGTAATAACGTTAAAGCCCACATTAGTTAATATGTTAAAGACAATTTCTAAATTGGTAGTAGTATCATCAACCACTAAAATTAAACTCTCTTCTGGCTCATAAAAATTTTTCATATCTGGCTTGTAATTCATATATTTAAATTAATCTTACTCCTTGTTACTTATCCACTATTTACCCTGGGAACGATCGCAGCTAAGTCACCTCTACTTTGTTCACACACTGACTAATAAATTTCCGGTCTGACAATCCTATAGTTCCCAAAAACTCTGATAACAGCAACATTCCCACACTAAATTGCCCTATGGAACCACGGGAGCGATCGCTAGGGCATAGAGATTAACCACCAATCTTCACTTCCACGTGAGTTAAAGATCATCTTTCATCAAGGCGATCGCTCTGAAATTAGTCATTAGTACCCTTGTTTTTTATAAATGTAGCGCTAGCCCCAAACAATATTCTTGATACCATAAGTTCACTTTTTTAGTTAGTCAACAGCATTTATCATGAATATTCAGAGAAGTAACTATTTCTACAAGAAAATATAATTCCAGATATTTACGGTTAGTTTTTAATAAAAAATATTCAAGAATAGCTAGATAACTCTTGAAATATTCATCTATGTTTAGACATTATAAATAGTCACGGAATTATGCTTATACAGCTTTTTATGATGTTGGGCATTTGTGAATTTATAAATAACTCATAGCCATAGAAGTTTCAATTGTTTGCTCAATTATCTTTGTTTTTCCGCAACTCAATTTTTTCAGCACTTTTAAATAATAGAACTCTTGTGAAGCAATTACTTTGCCCTGATTTATACTGCCCATTTCCATCCCAGATCAATAAGCATATTGATGTTCTAGAAGAGTACGCTCTTGAATGGGTACTTCGCTTCAATCTCTTGGCCAATGAATCAACTTATAAGCGTTTTTGCAAGTCTAAATTCTTTTTCTTAGCTGCATCTGCTTACCCCGACAGTAATCTTGAAGAACTGAAGATTGCACATGACTGGCTGAGTTGGGTGTTTATTTGGGATGATCAATGCGACCTATCAGATTTAGGAAAAAAACCTAAAGTTCTAAAAGTTTTTCATCAGAGGTTTCTGGAAATATTAAACGGGGCACAAGTTACAAACCAAGATATAGCCGTGACTGTTGCCTTAAATAATCTCAGAGAGAGGACGCTCCAAAAAGGTAGCTTAACATGGTTCAATCATTTCATCTGTAGCTTTGAGAAATGGTTACAGGGATGTGTTGAAGAAGCAACTATCCGCGCACGGGGAATCGTACCAGACCTTGACACTTATATGATGATACGTAAATCAAGTGTAGGCGTCGATGCTTTTTTAGCACTGACTGAATTTTGCCATAATTTGATGATTCCCAATTATTTACGAAAACATGAAAAATTTATCCAAATGCAATTTCTTACAGGACATATTATTGCCTGTTGTAATGATATTTTTTCTGCATCTAGAGAAATCTCAAACGGCGATGTTAATAATTTAGTATTGGTACTGCATGAACAATTTAAAATTCCTCTAAACCAGGCAGTTAACCGTGTAGCAGAGATTCACAATACAGCCGTACAAAAAATGGTGGATTTAGAAACATCTCTTCCAAAATTTGGAGAAGAAGCGGATACTGAAGCTGCAAAATTCATATTAGGAATGCACTACTGGATACGTAGCAACCATGATTGGTATTCCCAGACAGGTCGTTATCAGAGTCTAGAAGGACTGGAACTAACACGAAATTAGATGTGTTGCTGATTGTGGGGATGATTTTTATAGAGGCAATTCATAAATTGCCTTTATAAAAAAAGTTGATGAATATGAATTTCTGCCCTTTGGTGGTGGTGTCCGTCGTTGTATTGGCGAGGCTTTGGCTATATTTCAAATGAAGCTAGTATTAGCAACCCTCTTGTCACACTATAACTTGGCATTAATTGATCGCCGTCCAGAGCGGCCTCAGCGTCGAGGTTTTACTCTTGCACCAGCAGGTGGAGTCAAGATGGTAATTACAGGGCGACGTGCGCGTCAAAAGTCTTGAGTGAACATGACAACTACATCCGTATCCTAAGCTGATGCGCAGTTAGTTTTGAGAGTTCATAATAAGAACTAAAGTTTTTACTATGAACTTGCTTACCCATGAATTTAAACTTGACTGATTACTAGTACAGCACGGCGGAAATCCAGCTATCATCTCAATATACATCTGGTAGAAATTAAATATGCGTTATCCAGAACCTTTGTAGAGACGTAGCACTGCTACGTCTCTACATTCTTTGTCGGAGATGTCTAATCTGACAATTCAGGTTATGTGGAAAAGTCCACCAAAAACCTAACCCCCTTCCCGGATCGGGAAGGGGGAAAATCAAAGTCTCTCTCCTTAAAGGAAGAGAGAAATAGAAGTGAGGTTTTCCAGATGACCTGAATTGTCAGATGTCTAATAGATGTCTGACTGTTGCATTGGGATCTCAATCACAAACTCAGTCCCCTTTCCTAACGTGGAATCACAGGTTAAACTACCCTTGTGTTTATCCACAATAATCTGATAGCTAATCGACAACCCCAAGCCCGTGCCACTTCCTACCGGCTTAGTGGTAAAAAATGGGTCAAAAATTTTCTGCTGCACCGCTTTTGTCATACCAGAACCGTTATCGGCAATCCCAATTATCGCCGTATTAGAATCTGTTAATTCAGTAAAGATGTGAATTTGTCCTACTTTATGAGAAGCTACAGACGCGTCTATGTCCTTTTTTATGTCATTTACCAATGATGGATCACCAATGGCAAATGACTCTTCTAAAGCATCGATCGCATTACTCAGGATATTCATAAACACCTGATTGAGTTGACCAGGATAACAAGTAACTTCCGGCAAATTCCCGTATTCTTTGATAATTTCAATTTCCGGAAAATCACTCTTTTCTTTAATCCGGTGTTGTAAAATCATTAAGGTGTTGTCTATTCCCTCATGAATATCTACAGGCTTCATTTCAGATTCATCTATACGAGAAAAGTTGCGTAAGCCTAAAACAATATTCCGGATACGCGAACTCCCCACTTTCATTGAATCTAGAATCTTTGGCAAATCTTCTGCTACGAAATCTATGTCAATCTCCTCAGCTTTCTCCTGAACTAAAGGCGAAGGATGGGCATATTCTCGCTGATAAACTGCTACCAAATCCAGCAAGTCTTTGACATACTCACTAGCATGATTAATATTGCCATGAATAAAGTTAATCGGGTTATTGATTTCATGAGCAATTCCCGCCACCATTTGTCCCAAAGAAGACATTTTTTCACTTTGAATCAATTGGATTTGGGTCTGTTGCAATTCCTGTAGAGTTTGTTGTAAACAGTGATTTTTGTCGTTGATTTCCTGCGTTCTTTCCTGGACTTTTTCTTCTAGAGTATGGTTGTATTCCTCCAAA
Source organism: Nostoc sp. CHAB 5836 (assembly GCF_020829445.1). GTDB lineage: Bacteria > Cyanobacteriota > Cyanobacteriia > Cyanobacteriales > Nostocaceae > Nostoc. Next base: position 31,269 of record NZ_JAIVFV010000041.1, on the reverse strand, counting down.
CTTTCTTTAGCTTGTGCCAAATTTTTATAGAGGATAGCATTCTCTAGGGATATTGCTGCTTGAGTGGTGAGTAGTTTGAGAACTTCCATGCGATCGCGTGTAAATGCTCCTGTAGTCAGATGATTTTCTAGGTAAAGAATCCCAATCAATTTACCTTGATTTAAAAGAGGTATAGACAACAAACTCTTAGGTTTTTCACTAATAATGTAGCTATCACTTGCTAGAAAATAAACAGTGATTGCATCATCAATAACTAAAATTTCTCTGGAACGTTTAACGTAGTTAATTAAGGTAATAGGAACATCGTAGCTTGACTCAAGGCAAGTTGATGGAAACTCAGTGTAGGTATGCTCAAAATTTGAACTTGAACAAACTGCCGTCACAGTTAATGCTAAGTCATCCCCTTCGCTCAAAATTAAAGCGCATTTAGAGGCTCCGGCATTCTCCATCACAACTTCCATTAAAGTAGAAAGTAGTCGCTCAAGCTCGATTTCTCCAGAGAGGGCTTGAGATGCTTTAATAAATGCGGCTAAATCCAGAGAGTCAGAAATACTTGTCCTTGAGCCAATAACAGTTTGTTGATTACTCAGGGTAGATAAAGATGATATAGATGTGCTATCGCAAGAAGTACTTTCTTCGCTGGAATGGATACTCAGTTTTTCTTGCTGAAATAGAGGAGCCAGTAATTGGGGATAGCGTTTTGCTAAATCGTCAACTTTGGCTAATGCTCCCCAGCGAATATAGCTATAGTAAGCATCTGTTAGGTAGGTTTGGGCAATCTTATGTTTACCCCATTCTAAATAGAATTTGGCAGTAAGTTCTTGAGCTAGGGCTTCTTCATTAATGTACTCATGTTCTTTAGCAAGAAAGATGGCGCGATCGTAGAATTCCATTGCTTCAAGATATTGACCACTAATCCGATAATATTCAGCCTCGACAAGATAATATTTGTGTAAATAATTCATCGGAGCATGATGTGCCCAATGCTCCATTTTTTGTTGATTCGCTTGAACTTTATTCAGAATGCACTTTTGCTCATAATCTGATGCATCAGGGTATACAGCCAGTCTTGCTAGTGAATCATACAAGTAGAAAAGAGGAGTCACTAGCTGTCCTATTCCACCTTGTAAATACTTTTCTGCTAAAGTAGCATTTTCCAAGGCCAAAGGATATTTCTGAAATAGGTAACATAGATGTAGTTTGCTTACATATAAATAGAAAATTCCCATGACATCATTGGTATCAAGGTAAAGCGGTAGCATTTTTTCTTCGTCATAAGCTTCACCAATTAAATGACAGGGATTTGCTACATTTCCTAGCAAATTTAAGACAGACTGTCGATGGATAGTAATCCAGTTAAAGATTGTTTTTTGGTTAATTTCTCTGATGACATTGCTGTAAGTTGCAATCTCACGTTCTAGCCCTGAGAGTTCTTCGCCAATGAAATATGAAGAGTAGGAATAAGCATTAAGATAATAGGCTGTATATTCTAAATCTCCTATTTCTATTCCAGCAGAGTAAGCCTCTAGTAAAGGTTTTAATATTAGCCTGGTGTGTTGCTTCCAATGCCAGATACTTGTATAAAATACAAGCATAATCTTAGCTTTAACTTCTTTAGCATTGAACTTATCTACCAAAGTTGCAGCTAGTTTACCAAATTGATAGCTAGACTCAATATCTCCTACTAACCCGGTGAGTATTAACCCGTAATTACTATAACCAAAGGCAGATAAAGGAGCATTCCCATGTTTGAGCGATAATTCGATTTGTTTTAGAACAATGAGCGGAAAAAGTTTAGGTGCAACTGTATAGGTGACAGAGATTGCAGTCGATATTATCCGCATTATTGCCAGAGCCTGAGCTTCGATCATTTCCGGCAAATTAATTAAGTCCTCAATGGGCCTCCCGTTGAGATTTGATGTTAACTCTGCCATTGCTAGCTGAATATCTGACTGGCCTGGATGCTCAGGAAACTCCACTCCCAAAAGTTTCAAAAAGGTTAGTGCAGTATTTACAGCCTCCAGTGCTTGGTTCTGCGCTCCATAAGCCTGAATTTTGACTTCATAAACTTTTACTTTTTCTAGCAGTGGTTTACGTAACAACACCACTTCTGCTAATTCCTCCATTTGTTCAAAGTTGCCAGCTAGGTATGCTGCCTCTGTCGCAGTCTCATATAAAGCCAGGGTAAGATGATGTTTTGTCTCCCAGCTATCATTTGCCAGCAGTTGGATGCCGGTAGTTAAATACTTAACAGCAGCCGGATAAGCTGTTGATGCTAAAGCTTTACGTCCAGCAATTAGATTCATCTGGGCCAGTTCATCTCGTTTAGCTTCATGGGAGATGAATTCCACTGCGATATTAAGCTGATTAACAAGCTCAAAAATCTTTTCTTCCTGTTGTGCAACTGGAATATTATTCAATAACAGTAGCCCAATTTTTAAGTGAATTGGCTTTTTTTGTTCTTCAGGAATCAAAGAATAAGCGGCTTGCTGCACTCGATCATGTACGAATTTATATTTAGGTAGCTGTAAATTAGAACTGGAAAATTCTATAGATTCCATCCGATGAACAATGAATTCTTGATCGGTATGATCTTTTGAAAATATGTTGTAATTTTCATTGTGTGGTAAAACTAGCCCGTCAAGTAATGCTTGCCACAAATCTGATGCTGTATCTACTACAGATTTTTCATTAACGATCGCCAGAGTTTTTAAGTCAAATTGATTCCCAATACACGCAGCCAGTTTCAGAACTTTTTGGGTAGATGTTGGCAATTTTTCTATTTGCAGGGCGATAAATTCTACTACATCATCGCTGAAAGCTAATTCTTTGACTTTTGAAATATCATACTGCCAATAACCAACATTCACATTTAATACAATTAGACCGTCATCGTATAAAGACTTAAGGAATTGAACGGAAAAGAAGGGGTTGCCTTTAGTTTTAGCAAATACCATCTGAGTCAGAGGAACGGCAACTACTTCAGGACAATGCAAGGTATCAGCAATGAGATGATTTAAATCACCCTGCTTTAACGGAGCGAGGGTAATCGTATTAATGATTGCTTTTGCTTTTTCAATCTCCTGTAGTGTCAAATAAAGCGGATGTGCCTGGGAAACTTCATTATCTCGATAGGAACCAACTAATAATAAACCCCCCTTGGTTTCCCGGATATTTTCTGTCTCTTCTGAGAGAGAAGACAACCGACTTTCACAACATATTAATAACTGAATTAATTTTAAAGAAGCTGTATCTGCCCATTGCAAGTCATCAAGAAATATAACTAGAGGATGATCTTTGCTCGTGAAGATTTTGATGAATTTTTGAAACAATAAATTAAACCGATTTTGAGCAGCACTGCCAGAAAGTTCTGTAACTGGAGGTTGCTTACCAATAATCTGTTCGAGTTCAGGAATTACATCAATAATTACCTGAGCTTGTGTACCCAATACCCGCAGAATTTGGGCTTTAAATTGTTGAATTTTAGCATCAGTTTCCGAGAGGAGTTGACCAATTAAGTCTCGAAAAGCTTGCACCAATCCTGATAAGGGAATATCGCGTTGAAACTGGTCAAATTTTCCTTTGATGAAATAACTACGCTGTCGCACAATCGGTTTGTGAACTTCATTGACCACAGCAGTTTTGCCAATGCCAGAGAAACCCGCAACTAATATCATTTCTGTTGCCCCCTCTGTCACCCGCTTAAAAGCAGCGAGTAGAGTTTCAACTTCACTTTGACGACCATAGAGTTTTTCGGGGATTACGAAATGGTCTGAGATGTCCCTCACACCTAGTTGAAAAGGTGCAATATTTCTTGTTGTTTGCCACTGGCTTTGGCACATCTCCAAGTCATGCTTTAACCCCAAAGCACTTTGATAGCGGTCTTCGGCATTTTTTGCCATCAGCTTGCTGATGATATCAGATAAAATTGGCGGAATATTGGAGTTAATTCGACTGGCTTGTAGCGGTTGTTTAGCAATGTGAGAGTAAATCAACTCCATCGCATTTTGGCTAGTGAAGGGTAACTGTCCGGTGAGGAGTTGAAAGAAGCTGACACCCAGGGAATAAAAATCAGTGCGGTAGTCGATACCTCGGTTCATCCTTCCGGTTTGTTCTGGGGAAATGTAAGCGAGGGTGCCTTCTAAGATGTTGGGATTCGTGACAAATTGAATTTCTCTTGGTAGGAGGGTGGCAATACTGAAGTCGCTGAGTTTTATTTCATCTGTGGTAGGGTTTATGAGGATGTTGGCAGGCTTGATATCTTTGTGAATGATGCGTAGGCCCAGCCCGCCGTAGGCATCGCCATGCAGTCCTTCTAAAGTAGAAGCAATTTTAATCGCGATGGGGAAAAACTCATTAAGGGAAAGCCAGTTTTCCTTCTTCTCCTTGTCCTCTAATCGCCATTTTTGGAGGGAAATGCCGCCAAAATCTTCCATCACTAAGACGTAGCTGTTACGGTAGTTTTCTAAGTTATAGGTTTTGACTATCCCAGGAAGATCAAGGTTTTTGGTGATGATATATTGATTTCGGAACTGGGCGATTTCCGCGAAGGTAGGATATTCATTCCGCATCAATTTGAGAACAACTGACTTTTGGTCTTGTTCTCTAATGCCCCGATAAACTAGGGTTTTACTACCTGAGTAAATTTGCTCAGTAATCCGATAGCCAGGAAAGGCATACAATGTATTTAATACTACTTCCATTGCGGATTATATTCATAATTATTCTCTCTATGGCTTAGTATTCCCGTAGTATAACTAGCAATATCATAAAATCAGATTTTTTTGTTTAATTGCAATGAGAATATGTAAGTAAGTTGCGCCCCTACAAATAGATATCTCTAGAAATTAATTATTCATTGCCTGAAACCCTTGTAGAGACGTAGCAGTGCTACGTCAAAACAATTCATTTTCAAAGATGTCCGCTTTTAATCGGACACCCGTTATTAGAGACGGGGTATTTTCGGCTGCGATAATAATAACGAACACAAATGCTACTTGATTTTTTGTTTAATAAAAGTCACAATCTGAGTTAGCTGTTTCTTCAAAGCATCAATTTCTGCTTGCATTTTGACAATTTTATCGTTCAACGCATTAATTTCTGCGTCGGAGGCCCCTTCGGTACTAGGAATTGCGATCGCAGTATTTGCAGCACTAAGTGCGATCGCAGTATTTGCAGCACTAGGGGCTGCTGCTGTACCATTGGCGATACCAGAAGTTGTAATTATGCTATTTTTGACAGCAGTTACTGCTCCTACGGAAACTAGTTCTGGGCGTGGTTGTTTCGCTTTGGCCATAGCTAGCTTAATCGCGCCAATTAGTTGCTTTTGATCAAAAGGCTTGCCCAGAAACTCAAAATATTCAAATGGTTCTGGGATTTTTTCAGTCACTTCTTCCTTGCGACCAGACATGATCACCAAAGGAATTTTCCTTAACTCTGGGTCGGCTTGAACTTGCTGGAAAACTTCCCAGCCACTCATTTTAGGCAAGAGAAAATCCAGCATAATCAGGCTGAGTTTTTCCTGAAGGATGAAATTTAGTCCTTCCAAACCGTCTTTTGCTTCCAGTACCTCAAAATTGCCCGGAGGCAACATTTCTCGTACTTTTACTCTGACAACTGTAGTGTCATCAATAACTAAAATCTTGTTGCTTGCCACGACTGTTTGCTCTAACAGAAACTTTAAGTGTAAATAGCGGCTTTGCCGGTTGTCCTTGAGAATCCTCCCACTATATACAAAATTTCTAGCAATTGGGGGATAGTATATTTCCGTATAAATTACATTGCTAGAGGTGTTTTGCAAAACTTTTGCTAGCGCTGTTTTCAATTTGTGTCATGGTGATATTTATATAGCGCTTCTCAATTGCATGGAATACAGACCTAACCCCCAGCCCCTTCCCTACAAGGGAAGGGGGGTAAGATTCAAAGCCTTGTTAATTGACAGACCACTACTATATATCCGCATCTTGCTTGGATGTCTATGATTTCGTCACAACAAGCCGAACTAAAGTCTGAAATTACGGCAATGCCTAGCTGGTTACGTCGCCCTATTGGCAAAGCCAGTGAAATCTCTACCGTACAACGCATTATTAAGCAGCGCCAAATTCACACGATTTGCGAAGAAGGGCGCTGTCCCAACCGGGGAGAGTGCTACGCTCAAAAAACTGCAACTTTCTTACTAATGGGGCCTACTTGCACACGCTCTTGTGCTTTTTGTCAAGTAGATAAAGGTCATGCACCAATGCCTCTTGATTTAGAGGAGCCCCAAAAGGTAGCACAGGCAGTGCAGCTTTTAGGATTGCGTTATGTGGTGCTAACTTCTGTAGCCCGTGATGACTTGCCCGATCAGGGTGCAGGGCACTTTGTGGAGACGATCGCCACTATCCGCCAGTTGAACCCAGAAACTCAAATTGAAGTGCTGACCCCAGATTTTTGGGGTGGTGCTGGTGTTGGAGAGTCAGGTCAACGCCAGCGTATAGCCATGATTGTAAAAGCCAAACCAGCTTGTTTCAATCACAATATTGAGACAGTGGAACGGTTAACTGGGCCAGTACGCCGGGGAGCTAAGTATGATCGCTCACTCTTAGTACTGGCTATGGTCAAAGAAATTGATTCGACAATTCCCACCAAATCAGGTTTGATGCTGGGACACGGAGAAACACTTGATGAAGTCGTTGAAGCAATGGCTGATTTAAGGGCTGTGGGGTGCGATCGCTTGACTATCGGGCAGTATATGCGTCCAACTCTTGAACATCTCCCCGTCCAAAAATATTGGACTCCAGAGGAATTTGATCAACTCGGCAGATTAGCATGGGAAATGGGATTCAATCATGTTCGTTCTGGGCCTCTGGTTCGCAGTTCCTATCATGCTGGAGAGGAGGGAGTGGGGGATGAGCGGATGAGGGGATGAGGGGGATGAGGGAGACAAGGGGGATGAGGGGGATGAGGGGGAATTATTGAACAAGTCTCTCCCCTCTTCCTTGACACCAATGCTCTTCTTCATGCCCCATGCCCAATGCCCAATTTTCAACTTCTCACAAATATTCTTAAAGAATTTGGGTATTTGGTACGCCAGTTTGGTATTTCTTAAAAAGTCCTGACATTAGGAGAATCGCATTATGACTGCTAAAGCTAAGAATTCCGCCGTTGCCGACAGTGGAGCTAAACCTCCCTACGCCTATCGCACAGGCTGGGCACTGTTCTTGTTAGCTATCAATTTCCTTGTAGCAGCCTGGTATTTCCACATTATTGAGTAATTAGAAGTGGAATGGTGCTGCTCAAATCGTTCCTTTGAATAAACCTTTGGGACGAATGAGCAGCACCAAAATCATGATTAACAGTGCTACACCTTGTTTATACTGTGAACCCAGCCAAGGGGTGCTGACTTCTTGGGCGATGCCAATAATAAAAGCTGCTGCGATCGCACCGTAAGGGTTGCCAATCCCACCAAGAATTACTGAGGTAAATAACGGTAAAATTAAGAACCATCCCATATTGGGACGCACGGCTGTAATCAAACCATACATACTGCCGCCTAATGACGTAAGAGTGCCAGCAATTAGCCAAGTCCAGAAAATTACTCGGTCAACATTGATACCTGAAACCCTGGCTAAGTCCAGATCGTCGGCAACTGCTCGCATCGCCTTACCAATTTTGGTATTTTGCAACAGGTAATGCAGCGCCAAAATTGCTAGTACCGCCAACCCCAATACCAATAATTGATTTTGCGGTATCTTTAAGCCAAAGATATCTAAAGCTGTGGTAACAGGTAAATTATAATTTTGGTTCTTGCCACCCCAGATAAAAATAATCCCATTACGAAGAAATAAGGCAAGTCCGATAGAAATAATAATCAGCGTAGTGGAACTAGCACGGATAGAGCGCATCTTTGACCACAGTAACTTTTCCGATAACAGCATGGCTGCTACTGTTCCCGCCGCCGCTAGGATCATTGACAGCCAAATATTAACTCCAATAGTATTTATCAGCCAGGTGAGATAGGCTCCTAAAGTTAAAAAGTCACCATGAGCAAAGTTAGATAACCGTAAAATTCCATAAGTAAGAGTGAGTCCGACTGCGGCTAGAGCAATAATGCTACCCACCGCAATCCCATTGACGATTAGTTGGGCAAATTGTATATCCATAAGTCTTAAGTTGCTTTTAAAAAAATTTATATCAGTGGTTAGAATAATTTTTTTGTTCTAGCTGCTAAACTCGACATCATAAGCTATGGTTTATAACAACATAGGTTATGGTTGATAAATAAAAAAGAACTATCCGCTAATATACATAGAATCCTTTTGGGATTTTTATGCGAAGCTAAATTTGTTCAGCTGTCTAGTTGACCATGCAGCAGTACTTAAGCTTACCAGACCAAAACTCACAGATAGATGCAACGCCAAAACTTTTGACAACAATTGAGCAACTTAGCGCCAAGTTGTGGCTGGAGAGCAGCTTGAACCAGTTGCAAAGTCGCCTTAATGATTGCCTGCTTTCTGCTTGTAACACTCTCCCCCAGGCAGGAACCGCACAAGCAGAAATTTTCCAAACAGTGGTTAACGAGATTAACAGTGCTGTTCACAGCAGTGATCTGGCGCTGACAGATTGTGCCGTAGGTATCGCTCTGTTTCAACCACAACAAACTGTGGCCACAGTTTGTTATGTTTCTCCTTCTCCATCCCCAAACTCACAACCTCGATTTCTAGAAGTGCTAACAGCAGAAAAAAAGCTGCTGTTGAGATTGCAAGAGGTCATAAAACTCGAAGATTTGCAACAGCTTGAGAATCAACAACTACCGAGCGCTTGGCGGCTAGCTGATGATTCTGGCAGCGTTATGGGCTGGCTAATTATCGCGGCTGCGCCCCTCAGATCTGATGGTGAATCGCTTATAGAATCACTTGCTCAACTCAGATCACAATTGATGGCAAGGTCTGCTAACTACTGTAATACAGCGTTGGCACAACTTAGACGCATCTTATTTTGGCAGCAACAGTATCAACAGTTAAGTAACTCTAATCAAGAATTGGAGCGAACTAATAAACTGAAAAATCAGTTTCTGGCAAACACCAGCCACGAAATTCGCACACCGCTTAGTTCTATTATTGGGTTTACCCATCTGCTTTTAGCCTCAGGATACGAACCAACTAAAGAACGCCAGCTAGAGTATTTGAATATCATCCAGTCTAGCGGCAAGCACTTGCTAGCTCTGATTAATGATATTTTGGATCTCTCTAAAATTGAAGCAAATCAGCTAGAAGTGCAGTGGGAAACAGTAGATGTGCCACTGCTGTGTAGCAATGTTTTGGCACTGGTGAAAGAGAAAGCCGCTAATAAGGGTTTGAAACTGTACCTAGAACTTGAACCCGATATTACAACTCTAACAGCCGACCCATTACGACTCAAGCAAATGCTGTTGAATTTACTCTTCAACGCCCTAAAGTTTACAAGTATTGGAAGTGTTGGGTTAGAGGTTGCTCCCAAAGGTGTATTTGTGCATTTTACAGTTTGGGATACCGGCAGTGGCATTTCCCAAGAAGACCAAGTTCAACTGTTTGAACCTTATTTTCAAATTGCCAAGGCCGCAGCTGGTGGTGTTGAAGGTACTGGTTTGGGTTTAGCAGTGACTCGAAAACTCGCCCAAATTCATGGTGGTTTCGTGAAAGTGGAATCTGAAGTAGATCGCGGCTCTCGTTTTACTCTTGTACTTCCCTTTAAACAAGGGGTGGGGGATGAGGGGGATGAGGGGGATGAGGGGGATGAGGGGGATGAGGGGGATGAGGGGGATGAGGGAGCAAAATACTGTTTATTTCCTCTGCATTTGACACCTAGTTGCTCTGTAGATATTTTGCTGGTAGAAAATGACTTGCTCAACGCTGATTTGATGCAAATTTATCTACGTAAATTGGGATATCGGGTAACTTGGGTTAAGAGTGCTGCCGAGATGTGGGAAGCTCTAACACGTGAGTTAGATCCGGCGGTGATTTTAATGGATGTTTATCTGGCAGATGGAAATGGCCTTAACTTGGTGCAAGAACTGCGAGGAAATCCGCAATATCAGACGATTCCGGTAATTGTTCAAACAGCAATGGCAATGAAAGGCGATCGCGAAACTTGTCTAGCAGCTGGAGTAAATGAGTATATTTCTAAACCGATTGATTTATTACTTTTAGCCCGTCTGGTGGCCAAGTACAGCAAACCGCCAATCTAAAGCGAAATTTGTTCAGTCGGCGGAGTGTCAAAGAGTATGTATAATATCGTTAATTTTAAAGAACAACATAGGCAGGCTATATTATCATTTCAATGAGCCATAGGAATACATTTAATAATCTGCTATAAACCAATACCCTTGGGTTAAGGCTAAAACTCTCAGTAAAAGTCAGTTTTTTTAACGAAGTTTGGGGGTTTAAGTCAAGAGTCTCTGTGCTGCTGTTTTTACTACAATAGGATTTGCAGAGTGCTATAAGGTTTTGGCAGGATTGGGAAATGATACTGATAGAAAAATTGGAGCAATTAAGAGCTTTATTTACGGAAATGGAGCAGGCGTTGATTGCCTACTCTGGGGGCGTTGATAGCACTTTGGTTGCCAAAATTGCTTATGATGCGTTGGGCGATCGCGCTTTGGCTGTCACGGCTGTTTCTCCTTCGCTATTACCAGAAGAGTTGGAAGACGCTAAAGTTCAAGCTGCAACCATTGGGATTCGTCATCAAATCGTCCAGACTCACGAGATGGAAAATCCCAATTACACTTCTAACCCTGTCAATCGTTGTTATTTTTGCAAAAGTGAGTTGCACGACACTCTCAAACCTTTAGCTTTAGAGTTGGGTTATCCTTATGTAGTGGATGGGGTAAATGCCGATGATTTGCATGATTATCGCCCAGGAATTCAGGCGGCTAAGGAAAGAGGGGCGCGATCGCCTTTAGCAGAAGTGGGTGTCACCAAAGCTGAAGTTCGCCAATTTTCCCAACAACTCGGTTTAACTTGGTGGGATAAACCTGCTCAACCTTGCCTCAGTTCGCGCTTTCCTTACGGTGAAGAGATTACTGTCGCTAAGTTACAACGAGTCGGTAGAGGAGAAATTTATCTGCGAAAGCTTGGTTGGCAGAATTTGCGTGTGCGATCCCAAGGGGATACAGCACGTATTGAATTACCACCAGAACAAATTAAAGATTTTGTCTTGACTAACGATTTACAAAAAGTAGTTTCTGCATTTCAAGATTTTGGATTTATCTATGTAACCTTAGATTTAGAAGGTTATCGTAGTGGTAAGTTGAATCAGGTTTTGAATCGGGAAGCCTTGGGCGTTAAATAATTCGTAATACCTCGACTTACTTACGATGTCGCTCAGTACAAGTCGCTACTTCGACGCCGCTCAGTACAAGTTCGTAATTCGTAATGACGCTCTCTAGGAGACGCTAAAAGGGTAGCTTGCTTCCCCGCAGGGGTACGCGGACTGCCTAACGCTGCGTTCGCGGAGCGTCTCGTAGAGAAGACAGTAATTACGTTTTATAACGCAATACAGTTCAGTTAAGGCTAAAACTCTTTGCAAAAGTCAATTTTTTAACGAACCGCAAAGGACGCAAAGGACGCAAAGAAAGAGAAGAAAGAGAACAAAGAAATGCTTAACTGAACTGTATTGTTTTATAACGGGGATTTAGCTTAGTACAATATTTCATAAATTCGTAGCGAATTCTCTTTGCGTTCCTTTGCGCTTCCCTTTGCGCCCCTTTGCGTTTAAATTTCAACCCTCAATTCACCACGAATTAATGCTGCATCTGTACTTAGGGACTTGCATGAAAATAAAGTATCAGTAAACCGAGTTTCAACTTTGCTCAATTCTCGACGGCTGAGGGTTGAGCGCAGCGATGCACTGTCGTCAAATTACGATCGCTCAATTCTGACGCTGAGTGAGTTGGTATTCTATCTGCTGTAGTGCCGATTGCCACACATCATATCCCTCTTGAGACAGGTGCAACCCATCTGTGGTCAACTCTGGGCGCATATTGCCTTCCATATCCGTAAACCAGCTATAAATATTTAGATAATTAGCGCCTTCTTGTTTGGCAATCACCGTTAGTTGGATGTTGATGTGACGAATACGACTATTGGAAATTTTTGCTAGGCGAGTAGGCAAAATTGATTGGACAATGATTTGAGTTTGGGGGTGAGTTTGCCGTAAACGACGGACAATCCGGCGATAATTACGCAAAATTACTTGATCACTAGCACCTTTTCGTAAGTCGTTAATCCCAGCCATGATGTAAATCACATCTGGCCGCGTTGCCGAAAATGCCCCCAATCTTTTTAAAACGCCACTAGAAGTATCTCCAGATATGCCTTGATTTAGCCACAATTTCCCAGTAGGCAGTTTTTCTCTAGGAAACCACATACTCAAAGAATCACCAACTAAGATACTTAGATGATTGACACCTTGACCTTGAGCGATCGCTCTCGCTTCTAAAGCGAGTAAACTTTTCCAGTCGTCATAAGTTAGTTGACGTTTCTTGATCGACTCCCACAATGATTGCAAATTATCACTATCTACGCGTGTATAAATCTGACCTGTTTTCAGAGCCGCCAATCTTTGGTAGTAAAGTTGATTGCCAGATGTCAGTGAGAGACCAGCTGTTTGGGCGCTAGAGTTGAGTGATGACTCTGTTGGCGCTGGTAATCCCTGAGTGCTGAATTCTGGTACGCTAGAGACGTTTTTCTCATCTACTGTTGGCTGCGAACTTTTTACGGTTTCCAACCCTTGACCGCTAAGTTTTGGTAAGGAGAGATCAACGCTCTTGATAATTTTTGTACTGACTATTGCCTGCGAACCTTGTTTTAAATCCCACAGGGATCTAGAATTTTGTGGCAGGACAATGGACAGATGTGGAAGAGCCGATGCTGGTATTGCCAATCCTGTTAACAAGCCTGCTGCCAACAGATAAGGGTCCTTCATCGCTTTCTCTCTCCTCTACTCACTGTTTTTCCCTATGACAGGATTATTTGCCTGTATTCAGGAAAATTTTACTTTGGTTAAGTTATTATTCTTATTTACACTGTATAGTTCTGTAAAGCGTGTTAAGGAGAATATATTTGACAATTTACGATCTCTTTAAAGTAGGGTTTTTGCGGTGGTATAGAAGTCTTATTTGTGAGAATACTTCTACTGAAAGCACTGTTTTCATCAGCCGACCACTTTCCCAAAATCAGTTGTCCCAACGATTGCGAGTCTTTGCAAACTCGGCAATTAGTAACTGATTTTGGAGGATCTCAGAAGAAAGGTTTTTGCTTTTGATGCTGCTATTATCGGAAATAAGTATAAGATTTCAGGTTTTCAGATTTCGGGAAATTGTGGCGATCGCATGAGAATTTGCTAAAGCGAGAAGCAACAATTGGCGACAAGCAGTTACTCTCAGCACTCTTTACTCCCTAAGTGCCGATACATAAGCGCACTATCCGAAAGAAATTGTCCCAGTTTAAATTTTCAATCGCTTACTATCGCTGTAGCAGGCAATTGAAAGCATGAATAGTAGAATCAACAACCAGTAATACACCAAAACAGACCATAAGGACTTGCAAAATTATGGGAAACCACTTCGCTATTTGTCTATTGATTCTTTCAAGCAGGACAGCACTTTTGTTACCCATCATGATGTAAATCCATAGCAAAACAATAAGTGGCAAGACAAAAATTAAGTTATAGAAGCCTAATACACCCATGAGTTTTAGCAGGTTTAGCTTTGCTCCAGCAATCCGCTCAATGGCAATGATATAAGGTAATGCTGTAGGAACATCCCATAAAGTGGCAACGGCACCCAAGACAAATGTACTCATTGGTTTGAGCGATTTCGGATGTTTTATAGTTGCTTGTTTACCAAAGGATTGATTGAGTGTGAAACCAACGATAATCAGTATAATACCGATAATAAATTGGATCACATAGATAAATTTATCAGCACTGTTAATCACATTTACAATTACCTTACTAAAACCAAGGGCAATCAATAAGCCAGCAGTCCAATATCCAGCAATGATTCCCAAGATAAAAGTTATAGAACGAACCAGAGGTTTTGGTGTAATTAGCAGGTAAATTTGAAGTGCTGTTGTAGTTGGGTTAAGACTATCAACAGCAGCGAGTGGTATCAGGGAAATTAAAAGTGTATTCACTGACAATACCTTATCATTGGTGTGCAAACTGAAAAATCCTCTGTGCATCGATACGGGAATGATGCACAGAGGATTTTGCACCCGATTCTCCGCTTCGCTGCGTCAGTCTCAACTTTTCTTTTTTAACTGGACAAAGTACTATTCGATAAATAACGCGATGTCGGGAGCAGTGCGATTTTGTTAGGTGCTAAAAATTAGAGGCATAAATCACCCAATTTAATACTGCGTAGGCGTAGCCCGCCGTACGGATTGCAGCATATTACATTCATTTTCAAAAGTTTGTGATTTACTGATATTTGCAAAAGTGACATAAGTAGAAGGCAGCTATGCTGAAGGTAAAAGCTGATCAGAAGCTGATTTCATTGGTTGGCATTTTATGTTTCATTGTGTCTACTTACTCCCAAATTCAAAATCTGGCATTGCATATTTGCATGGTGATATTTCTCACGCACAGAAAATGAGGAGTTTTAGTTTTCAATACGTAAAATTTCATCCCTTGATTCAGCAACGCCCAAAAGCCCATTTGTTTAAACGACTTGTCACCTCGTCAGCGTTGATATAGTGTCAAGAGATTGCCTTAACTGCTCTTGCAATCGTTGTCGGAGGATGAATTCGGCAAGGGCTAAATCAACAGGCGTTGTCACTTTCAAGTTCGTCTCTTCTCCTTGGACAATCTGCACAGGCAGCTGGCATTGTTCAAACAAGGTAGCATCATCTGTTACCTCCCAACTCTGGTAACGACCTTTATCATGACATTGTTGTAGTAGCTCCACTTCAAATCCCTGAGGGGTTTGGGCAGCCCAGAGTTGACATCTATCTGGTGTATTAGTAATCACATTTGTTTGTGGCTCTACAATTTTGATCGTGTCTTTAACAGGAACCGCAGCAATCAAACCTTGAGAATTCAGAATTTTAACAGCACATCGGTCAAACAACTTTGGTGTCACCAAACACCTAGCTCCATCGTGAATTAACACGCGTTCTGCCATTGGAGGTAAGGATTGTAAACCATTATAGACTGAATCCTGGCGGGTTGCTCCCCCTAAAATAAAATGCACTGGCTTAGTTAGCGACAAGTTTGCCACAATTTCTTGAAAATCTATTAAGTCCTCTGGCTGACAAATCACGCCTATCCAGTGAATCTGCTCAGAAGCCTCAGCTGCCTTGAGTGTCCAGGCAATTATAGGTTCATCTAACAAAGTGAGGAGCAGTTTATTTCGACTACTCCGCATTCTACGGCCTTGTCCTGCGGCTGGAATTAGTAAGTACATAACTTATCCTATAGAAATAGGGTTTAATATCGAATAGTACAAAGCCCGGATTTCTCACCACACCTTTTAAAGCCTGCGTTTGTGCAGGGGAGAAGTAATAAGTAATAAGTAATGAGTAAGAAGTAAGAAGTAAGAAGTTTTTACTCATTACTCATTACTTATCTTCTGCTCCATCAAACGCCTTGAGCTGGTGAGAAATGCGGCAAAGGTAAAGCCCTGTTAAAGTAGGGTGTCGAAGGCAGATTTTTACCCACACCTTATTCAATTAGAAGATACTAACAAGGCTACAGTATGGGCAGCAATCCCCTCTTCTCGTCCGACAGAACCTAGTTTTTCATTGGTGGTTGCTTTAATGCCCACCTGTGAGGCTTCCAGTTCCAAAACACTTGCGATTCGCGCACACATTGTTGGGATATAAGGTTTAAGTTTAGGACGTTCTGCCACCACTACAGAGTCAATATTACCGATTTGCCACCCTTGCTCCTGTACCAAGTGATGAACTTTAGTTAGCAAAACTAGACTATCAGCACCTGCCCATTCTTGATCGGTGGGTGGAAAGTAATGACCGATATCTCCCAGGCTTAAAGCTCCTAACATAGCATCCATAATTGCATGGGTCAGTACATCAGCATCACTGTGACCTAATAACCCCATTTCATGGGAAATTTCTATCCCTCCTAGAATCAAAGGGCGACCTACAACTAAACGATGGATATCGTAACCGTTGCCAATCCTAATATTCATGAGCCTATTAAATAATTAAACTTTTTCTCAAACAAAAAGAGAGGCAAAATAAAAAGCTGGATGTCTAAATGCTAAACAGAACTTTTTAGACTGCAATCATTGTCCGTTTTAAAGTCTGAGAAGCGGTAACAACTTCTTGTCTAGCCCATTGATCTGCTGCAATAATGTCGTCAAGAGTTGGGGACGAGCAGTTGTGAACTTGGTAGCGATCGCACGCCTGTTCAATCAAACACGGAATATCTAAAAACGGAATTCTTTTTGACAAGAATAAAGCTACAGCCTCTTCATTCGCAGCATTGAGTACTGCTGGCATACAACCTCCATCTCGACCAGCAGCATAAGCTAGTTGCATACAGGGATACTTTTTGTGGTCTGGTGCAAGAAAGGTCATCTCGCCTACCTTGACTAAATCTAACTGCTGCCAAGCAGTGTAAATTCGCTCTGGCCAAGACAAAGCATACAGTAAGGGCAGGCGCATATCGGGCCAGCCTAGTTGCGCCAACACTGAGGTGTCTTGCAGTTCGATCAGAGAATGGATAATGCTCTGGGGATGTATGACAATTTCAATATGGTCATAATCAATGCCAAAAAGCCAGTGAGCCTCGATGACCTCCAATCCCTTATTCATCAGAGTGGCGGAATCAACTGTAATTTTGCGACCCATTGACCAGTTAGGATGCTTCAAGGCATCAGCAACAGTGACTGTTGATAACTTATCAACAGACCAATCCCGGAATGCTCCTCCAGAAGCAGTCAGCATCAAACGCCGCAGCCCTCCATCTGGTACTCCCTGCAAACACTGAAAAATCGCTGAATGCTCTGAATCTGCGGGCAATAACTTTACACCGTGCTTTTGTATTAAAGGGAGGACAACTGGCCCCCCTGCAATCAGTGTTTCCTTGTTTGCCAAAGCAATGTCTTTGCCCGCCTCAATTGCTGCAATTGTAGGTAATAGCCCTGCACAACCCACAATGCCAGTCACGACAATTTCAGTTTCGTAGTAACGAGCCACTTCAATGACTCCAGCTTCTCCTGCTAAAAGAATCGGTTGGGGATCTAAGTCGGCGATCGCATTTTTTAACTCCGGCAACTTTTGTGTATTACCGATAGCTACAATCGCAGGTTGAAAATCACGAATTTGTTGAGCCAGCAATTCTACATTCTGTAAAGCGGCTAATCCCACAATCCGAAAGTCATTCGGATACTGGTTAACAATATCGAGAGTTTGGGTACCGATAGAGCCTGTTGAGCCAAGGAGAGATATTGCTTTCATAATAAAATTCCCAATGCAATAATTGTTGTCTAGTTTTAATACCAATTCTCTGTCACAGAGAGAAAGAGAAGGAGGAAATGCTTAACCCAAGTGTATTGATTTATAAACTAGCTGCTGTAAGAGGGTAAACTTCTTGTAATATTTCAGCCAGTAATGCTTCTAACTTTCTGTATAACTGGTATTGATTTCCATCATTAATTATGGTTATGTCTGCCATAGCAATTGGGCCTCCTTTTTCAATCCTTTCAATTTCCATGAAGTCTCTTCTCTCTGCTTCTGCAATTTTTAAAGGTCTTTCATGCCTAAACGTGAGCCGTTCATACCTGAGAGACTTAGGAGTGAAAATTGCTACAACGAGTAACTCCTTTTTAAATTCTATTTTGAGAGTTTTGTACTCGCTAAAACTATATAAACCATCAATCACAACTAATTGATGCTCTAACAGCGTTGATTTAATTATTGGTAAGGATAGTTTGGCACAGACATCCATCCCATACTTTTGTCTAATTTCTTCTCTCACTATTTGTTCGTTTTGTGGGGTGATTGCTAAACCTCGTTTTTCAACTTCATTCATAATAATTTCCCCAAAATGAATGATCGGAAAACCATTATTCTTAAGATACCCAGCTACCACGCTCTTTCCTGACCCTGGCATACCAACGATCGCAATGATTCTAACCATGTGTCCTCCTTGAGAAAGTTAAAATTCACAACTTAGTTATCAAAAGATAAAACACGAATACTGGAATTTGTAAATTGCGAAATCCAAAGTTCTAAATCAGGGTCAGAAATAGCAGCGTTTACAGCTTCAACAACTTGTTGCGCCTGAGCCTGCGATTTGGTTAAAGCAAACACAGTTGGGCCAGAACCTGACATTATTCCGGGGCATCCCAAGCGTTGGAATTCCTCTCGCAGTTGCTGCACCTGAGGATATGTTGGCAGTACTACTCGCTCTAGGTCATTATGAAGCAATTGGTAAATTTGCATCTGATTTTGGCGAGCAATTGCAGACACGATTTTTCCTGAGTATGCTCCTTGGTCAGGATGTCCTGTCATAGAAGTATTTGACACATTGGAGTGCAGATATTGATGACGATACGTCTGGTAAGCCCAAGCTGTTGAAACCGAAAGACTGCGGTACTTTGCTAATACCACATAAAAATTATCTATTGCTGGTAAAGGAGTGAGGTACTCGCCCCGTCCTGTTGCCAGTGTTGTACCACCAACAATACAGAAGGGTACATCTGATCCGAGTAAAGACCCCAGGTATTGTAATTGTTTGTGATTGAGTCCTAGTTCCCACATCAAATTTAGCCCAACCAAAACCGCAGCAGCATTTGTAGAACCTCCAGCCAGTCCCGCTCCAACAGGAATCCGCTTGTGAATTGTAATATCGACACCGCCATATTTGGCAAAAGCGTGCGGAAAGTGCTTTGCCATGACAGCTACCGCTTTATAAGCAAGATTACGATGGTCTTGAGGTACTTCTGGATGATTACAATACACCTGGATAGTATTAGTTTGAGTTGATCGCAGGTCAATTTGATCTGCCAAGTCAATACTTTGGAGTACCATTAACAGATCGTGGTAGCCATCCGGGCGATCGCGAATGATCTCCAAATACAAATTGATTTTTGCCGAAGCAAGTAAGGAGCAAGAGCGCATATATTTTTCTACTAAGGTTGTAGTTGATATGGTGGAATTGTTAGTCAGTAGAAAGGTAGTGCGGTAGACAGCTAACCCATAAACCACACACAACCTTTTTGGAATATGACCCTTTCTTACAGTTAGGAAAGTTCGACTAGTAGTCCACCACACTAACTTTGATTGGGTGAATAAGTTCGTAGTAAGGACTTTAGTCCTTGATTTGAGCGCTAAAGCGCTCACTACAAATCAAGCATTGTTGACTTGGCGGACTACTAGTTTAAAACACAGTTCATAGCGCCTTTGATGGCAAAAATTTTCTCAATAACATCAGAAACCACTTTATCTGGTGTCGAAGCTCCAGAAGTAATTCCTACAACAATTAGATCCGAAGGTAACCAATCTTCAAATACTTCAATGTCTTGATGCAATTTTTTATGTTGGATGCGGTTACCTGGCCCCAAGCGCTCTGCACTGTCAATGTGATAGGAAGGAATCCCGCGTTCACTGGAGATTTCGCAAAGGTGAGTCGTGTTAGAAGAGTTAAAACCGCCAACAACTACCATTAGATCCAACTTGTCTTCTACAAGCTTAAACATTGCATCCTGACGTTCTTGGGTAGCATCACAGATGGTGTTGAAGCTGAGAAAATGGTCATTGATATTGGCTGGGCCGTACTTACGCATAAGTGTCCGCTCAAACAACTTACCAATGTGCTCGGTTTCTCCCTTAAGCATAGTGGTCTGATTGGCGATACCCACCCATTCTAAGTCGGTATCGGGATCGAATCCAGGAGAATAAGCTTTGGCAAATTTGGCTAAGAATTCCTCACGGTTTCCACCATGAAGGATGTAGTTGCAGACATACTCTGCTTGTTGCAGGTTTAGGACAACAAGGTACTTATCTGCGTAGGAAGTGGTTGCAATTGTTTCTTCATGGTTGTACTTGCCATGAACAATTGAAGTGTAGTTACGTTTTTTGTGCTTCTCAACGCTATTCCACACTTTAGATACCCAAGGGCAAGTCGTATCCATAATTTTGCAGCCTTTTTGATTTAACAGCTGCATCTCTTCAATACTAGCACCAAAAGCAGGTAGAATCACAACATCTTCTGTACCAACAACAGAAAAATCCTTCTTTCCCTCTTCGTTGACTGGAATAAATTCAATTTGCATTTCCCTTAAGTTTTGATTGACAGAGGGGTTGTGAATGATTTCGTTGGTAATCCAAATACGCTCGGTGGGAAATTGCTGATGTGTCTCATAAGCCAGAGCGATCGCTCGTTCTACTCCCCAGCAAAATCCAAACGTTTCCGCTAGCTTAATTGTGACATTACCTTTTTGCAATGTGTAGTCGTTCTCTCGTATCTGCTGAATTAAGCTGCTTTGATACTCAGAGTACAACATCGTGTTGACTTCTGTTTGATGCCCAAATCCCTTACGATAGTAACGTTCGGAACTATGGAGCAATCGCTTAAATGCTTTTGTATTCATCTGCCGTTCTTCATTTTACAACTAAACTGCAATAGCCAAGGCTATTTCACTTTGACTCAAACTACAGGAATTAAACCAATTGGCAATTCGCTTTTTCGCCCATGACGCTACGCACAGTCGCTAACGCTGCGTTCGCTTTTAGCGTCTCGTAGAGAAGAGAGCAATTACGTTTTGTGACGGGGATTTAGATTTAGGCGTTCAATTCGCGCTGCCCTTCAAAGGCTAGGACTTAAACCTCCAAAGTTCGTTAAAATCTCCTGGACTAGCTGGATAACTAATAGCGCTAATCCTGGTTTTTGTGTCACATTACTCGACCTGATCAACCCATCTTTGATGGAATTCTCTATACTTCAAGACTGCCAGATCGTGCTTGACGTAAGCCCCCCCCACGTTTGGATTTATGTTGTCATAGATTGGCAGATCTTGCTTTGCACCAATTCTGTTTTCCAAACTAAAAACCACATAATGAAATATATCCTGCCAGAATTTGCCAGTTTTCTTTACCATTACCAAGATGTTCTGGACAGAGTTGTTTTCAGTAATAGGAGTCATGCCTACCAGCGTCTTATAGATCTCCTTACCATCTATAAAGGCCGTAACCTTCTGTCCACCGCACCAACTATCTATTAATAGCGTAAAGTTTTCAGCTTTAAACCCAAATGCCCGGGCTACTGGATCTAAACCTTCGAGTGAGCATTCAATTAACGCTGCAAACCTAGCTTCTTTTTGAATAGGTGGTTCGCTCTGTTGTGCTAGATACTGTTGGTCAGTTGTTAACAGAGTGATTTTAATGGGTTCAGAAACTTTTACATCGTGTAGTGTCACAAAATGATAATAGTCATACCCGTTTTCAAGCACACGTCGCGGTGTTGTTGTGGTTGGATCTGTAAAGCGGAAAGACATATAGTTATGTCTCTCGTCTTCAGCTGCTGGAAACTCAGGCAAAGGGAACAGAGGAGTCTCAGAACCGTACCACACCCAGATATAACCGTATCTTTCTGCCGTGGCATAATTAACCTGACGAGCTTTTGGAGGAATTTCGTTTAGACTAGTTACGAAAACACATTGCCCAGAGCTATCATAACGCCAGTGATGGAAAGGACATTGAATACAACCATCTACTACCTTACCAACCGCCAGACTAGCGCCCATGTGTGAGCAGTGACGTTGCATAATCACTGGCTGATCATTTTGATCTCGCCAAGCGACTAAGGGCAGACCAAATAACTCTATTTCTTTTGGCTTTTTACCTAAAGCTTTTGAGGGCAGAGCAACATACCAACTGGCAGCGAGATTCATTGCCTTTTTATTAACTTCTGTTTCCAGTTGAGTTAACTTTGAATTTTTGACTGTCTCAAGTTTGGTGTTCATTTATTTCTCCTTTGATACTTAATCCGATGCACAATTTTTTTGAAACTAGTGAGTTCTAGCTGTGATGTAGTCAGCGATCGCCATCAGAGGGATAGCTTTCTCTCCAAAAGGAGCGAGTTCAGCCTTAGCTTCCTCGACTAACTTTTTCGCCTGATATCTAGATTCTTCAATGCCTAATAAACTGGGGTAAGTTGCTTTTTGCGCCTGTAAATCTTTGCCTGCGGTTTTACCTAGTTGTTTTGCAGTTGCCGTGATATCCAGTACATCATCGATAATTTGAAAGGCTAGACCAATATTGTGAGCATAACGAGAAAGCCGTTGCAAAACCTCTTCATTAGCTCCCGTTAACAGCGCCCCTGTAACAACAGAAGCTTCCAACAAAGCCCCAGTTTTATGGGTATGAATAAAGTTGAGAGTTTCTAGATTAATATTTTTCAATCCCTCCGATTCTAGGTCAACAACTTGACCACCTACTAAACCTGTTGCTGCAACTGCATGGCTTAACTTCGCAACTACCTGCAACAACTGCTCAGATCGCACTCCCTTTGTCTGAACCAGAATAAACTCGAAGGCGTAGGCTAAAAGTCCATCACCAGCGAGAATAGCAATGTCTTCACCATAAACCTTATGGTTTGTCAGTTTACCTCGCCGATAATCATCATTATCCATAGCAGGTAAATCATCATGAATTAAAGACATAGTGTGAAGCATTTCTAGTGCACAAGCAGTAGGCATCGCCATCTCCACCGTACCTCGACATAATTCACAACTAGCAAGGCACAGAATCGGCCGCAGGCGTTTTCCCCCAGCCAGCAGCGAATACCGCATAGCCTCATAGATTTTTTCTGGATAAACTACAGCAATTGAACACTCAAGCGCTCTCTCAACTAAGGCTTGTCGTTCTGATAAATAGGTTGACAGATTAAAAGTAGCTCCTTGTGGAATTCTATCAGCTTCAAGCAGTTGTAATGATTTATTCTTGGTATCCGCTACCTTGATTTCATGACTAGATACTTGGCTTTGGTTATGTGTAGAATCTGGAAACGACAGTTCAAAAACTTTAGTATTCATTTAACATCTCTCCTCAATATTATGGCACTAAGTTTCATTGAAGTGATCCTTTTTTTCCTCCATTTGTTGGAGGAGAATTATTTTAAAATGTCAAACGATTAAATTACAACCTTGCCCAAAAATTAACCTTTTCCTCCCTAAGCTTGCGATACAAAAGTATGATATATAAAATATCAAAAATAAAGATGATAGGATATGAAATTTTAATCATTGGTGTTAATGGATAGCTATGATATGAAAAAAGCTCCGTTATGATTGCCGGAAAATTTGTTGGTTGCATTGCAGCAGTTGGTAACTCATAACATATATTGAGAAAAGCAAACAAGGTTCCAATAAACTTGAATAACGCGATGTAAATAGACTGACCATTTATATTATTGCGTCGCAGGAGCATATATACAAAAACAATCGACATTACCATGTTTATTACAAACCCAGTATACACTCCTTCTGTATCATTTAAATCCGGGAAAACATTAATTATGAAAGCAAAACAAATAGCTAAAGTTGCAAAAAATGTAATACGAAAAATATTCCTTGTAAAGGTAGGTGGAAAATCTTTTTCTCCATAAAGGAAACATTGCCAAGCGATTGGTATGTCGAAAAGAAACCAAGCAATACTAGAGTAGTGTAAATAGCTACTAAATGGTTGATAAATAAATGAATAGATTCCCTCCCACATAATATTTGCACAAAGAGCCACCATAGGCATCGCCAGTGAACGGTCTTTGAAGCCGCGCCAGATAATGGCGATATATGCAAATAGCCAAGAAATGTCACAAATTAAACCTAAAACTTCGCTTGTATTCATAAAACCTATACCTCTGAAGCTAGTTTCAAAAAATACCTTACTTAAGGAGAATTTTGTAGCTATGTCGTGTTAGAAGAGTTCAAGTCACCAATTACAACCATCAAGCCCAGAAAGTGTTAATTCAAATTGATGGAGCTAGTAGTCTGTCAAGAACTAATTGACGGATAAATTCCCTGTAGAGACGGCGATTTATCGCGTCTCTCTAACCGTCAAAATGAATTTGACAGACTACTAGATTCCTCTTCTAACTACGACTGGCTACATATCCAAGTTTTCAGCCTACTTTAAGGATCTATCCAGCGATCGTCTGCCTTAATTAGGTTAATCAATTCTTCGACACCCTGAGACTCGGGAACCTTTTTGATTTCTTCTTTACCACGATACAAAGAGATATAACCGGGCTGTTTACCAACATAACCGTAGTCAGCATCTGCCATTTCTCCAGGGCCATTGACAATGCAACCCATGACTGCGATATCTAGACCAGTAAGATGTTTTGTTGCTTCTCGCACTTTGTGCAGCACTTCTTCTAGGTTAAACAAAGTACGACCACAAGAAGGGCAAGCAACATACTCCACCATCGTTTTCCTTAAACCCAGTGCTTGCAAAATGCTGTAGCACACGGGAATTTCTTTCTCTGGAGCTTCTGTAAGCGATACCCGAATTGTATCGCCAATCCCATCAGCTAAAAGTGTGCCAATTCCAGCAGTGGATTTGATGCGTCCGTATTCTCCATCACCAGCTTCTGTCACCCCCAAATGTAGGGGATAATCCATACCTAGCTCATTCATTCGCTGTACCATCAGCCGATAAGCGGTTAACATCACTGGCACTCGTGACGCCTTGAGAGATATAACAAGGTTGCGAAAGTCTAGAGATTCACAAATGCGAATAAACTCTAGTGCAGATTCTACCATACCTTCTGGAGTATCGCCATAGGTAAAGAGCATCCGTTCAGCAAGGGAACCATGATTGACACCAATCCGCATTGCTTTGCCTCGATCGCGGAGAGAAACCACAAGGGGTTTTAGGGTTTCACGGATCTTCTCCCCAATTTCGTCAAATTCGGCCTGGGTATATTCGCTTCTGTTAGGTTTTGGCTTTTCAAATACGTACAAACCAGGATTAATTCGTACTTTATCAACATACTTTGCTACTTCCAAGGCAATTTTCATGCCATTATGGTGTACATCAGCCGCCAAGGGTACAGCAAGGTAGGTTTGGACTAATTTCTGTTTAATTTCACTTAAGGCTTTGGCGTGAGCCAGACTAGGCACGGTGACACGGACAATCTCACAGCCAATTTTGTGAAGGCGAATAATGGCAGCTACTGAACCTTCTACATCTAAAGTGTCTTCATTAATCATGGACTGCACCACTACAGGGTGACCACCGCCAATGGTGACATCACCAACACGAACGGGACGTGTTTTACGACGGACAATGGTGGTCTCAGAAAGTGGGCCAGAAGAGGTATTGACAATAGTGGGAGATGGAATAGTGAACATAGATTCTTGCCCTTGGATGTCAAAGTTTAGCTTCAAGTTCAATACTTTTAGGACTTACGCAAAATAATGAAAAAACGAACCGCAAAGGGCGCAAAGGACACAAAGGAATAAGAGTTTCACAGAGTTATTGCGTAAGTCCTAACTTTAAAAGAAACTAGTAAGTAGGTTGGCGCAATTAAAGTTAACTGGCTAAGGCTGTCATTTGTCATTGGTCATTAGTAAAGGTTTTAAGCTTATTTACGTTTCGTAACATACTTAACTTTTTTAGCACCAACGTACTTACCACTTTGCGGAATTTGGAATTTTGATACCGCAAGCGTTTCATTGATTTGCAATGGTGAGGCAGTCGCTCAGAGGGGGTTCCCCCCATGAGGAACTGCCGTTAGCGCAGCGTTAGCGAGCTTGCGTTCGCGCAGAGCGTCTCGTAGAGAGCGTCACCCGTTAGCGCCACGGAGAGCGAGTCTTTTCCCTTGGCGCTAGCCTCTCCCTTTGGGAGAAGGGGAGACGCTTTAGCGCAACGAGCGTCAGGGGTGGTCTATTTACGCCGTGCTGTACTAATAAACTTGAGAAAACTTTTTTACTGGCAATGTGACAGCTTGTCGTATTTGCTCGGCAATTTGTACACTAGTTAAGCCAATATCTGCCTTGGATTCCTCCGGAGTTGCGTGGTCAATTAATTTGTCAGGGACTCCTATGGGTGTTACTGATACTAATACGCCATGCTCTTGCAATGCTTCTGCTACAGCTGAACCAAAGCCTCCGATTACGCAGCCCTCTTCTAAAGTGAAGACTCGACCAATTTGTTGAGCTAGGGGCACAATCAATTCAGTATCCAGAGGCTTGACAAAGCGAGCATTCACTACAGTAGCTTGAATGCCATACTCACTCAAAAGTAGAGCTGCTTGCATAGCTGGGTGAACCATCGAACCATAGCCGACTATCAGAACATCATCGCCGGAACGCAGGATTTCGCCTTTACCGATGGGCAGAGGCTCCCAGCCTTCCTCCATCAAGGAAACACCATAACCACTACCGCGAGGATACCGCATAGCGATCGCACCTTTGGTGTATTCTATGCCAGTGACGAGCATCCGCTGAAGTTCGGCTTCATCTTTGGGAGCCATTAGTACGATGTTAGGAATGCAACGCAAATATGCAATGTCGTACATTCCTTGGTGAGTTGGCCCATCTGCACCAACAATTCCTGCTCTGTCTAGGCAGAAGAAGACAGGCAAGTTCTGAATGCAGACATCATGAATAATTTGGTCGTAAGCCCGTTGCAAGAAAGTAGAGTATATTGTCACGACTGGGCGCATACCTTCACAGGCTAAACCAGCTGCTAGAGTAACACCGTGTTGTTCGGCAATACCTACATCAATATATTGATTGGGCAGCTTTTCGTGCAGTTTGTCTAAACCCGTTCCGGTTGACATTGCAGCAGTAATACCAATGATTTTGGGGTTTTGTTCTGCAAGTTTCACCAAAGTGTGAGCAAAAACTTTGGTATAAGCGGGAGGCTTAGGTTTGCTGGAAGGGATGGCTTTGCCGGTAGTGAGATTAAAAGCGGTTTGAGCGTGGTAGCCTACTTGGTCTTTTTCGGCTAATTCGTAGCCTTTACCTTTGACAGTGGCTACATGGACTAAAACTGCTCCTGTTATCTGATGTGCCTGCTCAAAAGCGGCAATTAACTCCTCAAGATTATGACCATCTACAGGCCCGATGTAAGTAAAGCCTAGTTCCTCAAACATGGCTCCTTCTTTGGTCACTGCCAAACGCTTCATCCCTTCTTTAAGACGTCCAAGTTCTGGCGAAAGGGAATCCCCTACAATAGGTAAATGCTTGAATTGTTCTTTGAGGTTGTCTGATAAAAACTGTACTGATGGATTCAAGCGTAACTTATTGAGGTAGCGAGAAAGAGCGCCAACGTTTGGGGAGATGGACATTTCATTATCGTTAAGAACTACTAACAGATTAGTGTTAGGTAAGTGACCTGCATGGTTAATCGCTTCTAATGCCATTCCGCCTGTTAGCGCACCATCACCAATCACAGCTACCACTTTAAATTTTTCACCTTTCAAATCTCGTGCGATCGCCATACCTAGAGCAGCAGAGATACTTGTGGAAGCATGTCCTGCGCCAAAGTGGTCAAACTTGCTTTCACAGCGCTTGAGATATCCTGCAACACCGTTTCTTTGCCGCAGTGTGTGAAATGAATTGTAGCGACCAGTAATCAGTTTATGCGGATAGGCTTGGTGACCCACATCCCAAATGACTTTATCGCGTTCTAAATCCAGGGTTTGGTAAAGTGCTACCGTGAGTTCTACTACACCTAATCCAGGACCAAGGTGACCACCACTAGCTGCTACGGTTTCTAGGTGCTTTTGTCGAATCTGAGAAGCAATTTGCTGAAGTTCTTGAATTGACAGATCGTGTAATTGGTTAGGATGAGTCAAATCTTTCAGATGCATATATATCTCCTGTAAAAAGCAAGTAATTTCAAATGCTTAATAGTGCCCGCGCATTATTATGAACTTAGTACAATATTTCATAAATTCGTAGCGAATTCTCTTTGCGTTCCTACCCTACGGGAAGGGGTTCGCGAGTGCGTCTCCAAGAGTTGCGCCTATGGGCTTACCTTTGTGCCCCTACCCTGCGGGAAGGGGTTCGCGAGTGCGTCTCCAAGAGTCGCGCCTATGCGTTTAAATTTCAACCCTCAATTCGCCACGATTTTATGCTGCATCTGTACTTAATCTGTTACACCAATTATCATTTTGTAGCCATTTGCAGCCAAATCTATTCCGGCGTATGTAAGTGCTGTTAGGCCAACGGTAGATATAACCACGGTGATGAAAGAGTAAACCAAGAATAGTCCAGAATCCATTTTTAAAACTTTCATTGTTACACTCACAACCCACACACCAAGCAATGGAGTTATTAGTAGAACAAAGCCAATTCCGTAAATATCTATCCAATTTCTAAATCGTTGGGATGAAAAACGGTCGAGCCATGTTTTGACTTGTGGTATTTGACTAAAACGCTCATAACCATAGTGTATTAGTAGAACAGCAGTGTAACTACCTGCGACAGACCAAACTACAGTTGAATAGTAATCTAGACCGAGAGCGATGCCTGAAGGAATAGCTACATAAATTTCTGAAGCCGGAAAAAATCCCAGGAAACAAACCAAAAATGCCTTTAAAATGTACTCTATCATCTTTGTCCTTTTTCCAGGTTAATGAATGTTGGTTCTGAGCTTATCGATACTTAGCATTCATAAACTTGTTATAGGGGTGCAAGTTTCTGTAACAGAGTATCAAGCCTTTACTAGAAAAGACACACCAATAGCACCATAGAAATTATTGAGTTCCAAATTACCCTGCTCATCTACTGCTGTACCTTGACCTAAAAAAAGACGGGCAATGCGAAAGCGGTGATAGTTTTTGAGCAATTGTGATAGTGTCAAATGATGAGTTTGTTGCCGCCCCGCGAATAAATTCCTGTCTAATTCATGGAGATTATGCCAAGAGCATTTCATCAGTGCGTGATGGGCGTTATGGTAGCCAAAGTTCAACACGAGCAAATTCAACCACCAGTATCGGTGAGAAATTAAGGTTGTAAAGGTATTAGCTTGTTCGTAAGCGTCATTACGCTTGGGGAAAGGCAAACCAACGGGATATGTCTCATAAGTGTGCTGAAAGGCATCCATGAACCGCAATATGGTGATCATGCTACTGTATGCAAGAAAGTAAAGTACTAATGCTTTGAGTGACATTAATCCCAACAGGGTAAACAATAACCCCCGCACTATAAGCAGGATAATGACACGCATCCTTTCATTTCGACGCTTTGGATTCCAAAAAGGAGCAGTCAATGCCCAAAATTGAAATATCAAAGAAATCACCGGAAAATATAGCCACTCTAGGGCTAGAATCAGGCTGCGTATTGGTCTAGGAAGATTGTTAATAAAGGCAGGTAAGTCAAAAACCACAGAATCCAGTTTATTAACATGATGAAAAATATGCTCTTGCGCCAAATCTTTAAATCTGGCATAACAACCACCATTTAGCCACAGCATGATGTTGCCACCAACGACATTCCAACGCATATTATTGAAAATCGTGCCATGCATAAACTCGTGGGAAAAATAGGCAGATAGAGCCAAACTATGGGTGAATAATATGACTCCCAAAATGTTAAGCCCAATATTAGCTACTACCAAGAGTACTAGGCCACCGCAATAGGCACTCAAGATGTAGAAGAGAGCAATAACATTCCACAAAGGTTTTTTTCGATTGATGTAATAGGAAACGACGATGTCTTTTGTTGAAAAAATCTTCATCACCATAATTACTACTCCAGCAAGAGAATCAGTTTCCTCTTCATAACAACAAGTGAAGTGGTTAAAAACACAATATTTTGGGGTGGTAAAAAATCATTAGTTATTTATCAATTATTGAGCAAATTGCTCAATAATTGGTTCAGGAATAGCTGAAAAATGATGTTTGCGAAAATGAGAATATATTCCCATCAATCTTTGTTTCTCGTCATCTACAAAATTAGCTAACTTCTCTTGAAAAAGATTTTCGTAATGTGATAATTCTGCTTTTATATATTGAGGTGCTTTTTCTTTGTAAAGTGCCACAAACATACGATAAGTGTTATAGCTGTTTTGAGCAACGTCAGCAGCATAATTCTTGAAATCGTCCTCAATATCAGCAATAATTTCTACTAACCAAACGAGAGCTAAAATATTTTCATCATATGGCTTTCCTAGCATTCGGAATAAAATGAGATGAAGAAGGCGAACATCAGAAGAACGTAATTCTGCAATACGCATAACATCTGAATATCTTATTAATCCTTCAACCATTATCTTGTTTTCTAGGTGAATAAATTCTTCTCCTTTTGCTAATTCTTGCTCAATTACTGAATCGTAATAATTAAGCTCTTTTAAGAGATTAATTAAACTATATCTTAAAACTTGTAAACTACTATTATCGTCATTTGGGCTGTGCATAATTTTTGAACTTTGCCCTTGTTCCATAATCAAATCAGCTTGATAGATCGTAGCTTCCACACACGTGAGAACAGGGTAAAAAGTACAAATATCATCTGGAGAAAGACAATGAATCGGAAAATAAAACTGATAAACGTATTTAATGATCCGAGCCGATTTTTGCATTGCTTCATAAGAAATAAGAGGTGTTTGAGTAGTAGCCAACATTGTTTATCTCCTAGTGTATAAAACTTACTGCATTTGAAAATATTGGTGCAGTTACTTATTCAGATTTTTTCATTTACTAAAAGTATTACCCTAATAAATTAGAGAACCTAATCGGGTAAGTTATTAACCCAAGTTGCGGGTTATCGAAATTCATTTGCTTTGCGTTATTGAGATTTATGCGATCGCTAATTACAAATTGGCAGTTGGGCTATGACCAACTGCAACTTCAACTCAATTATGACCAACTAAAGCGATCGCCTGAATCAATAACGAGCAACTTGGGTTATTAGTAAAAGACCTGGAGAGTAAGTATTTCTCAAAGGCTTTGTAGATAATTATTTATCTAAAGACTGGTTTTAGCCAGTTAAAATAGAAAACTTAAGCTAAAAAGTTTATATTTTTAATTGGATCTTACGTAAGTTCTGAATCGAAATGCTTTTTAGCCGATAGCGAATGTAGATCGTTTTGCTAACTTTGCTAAAATTTACATTGCGAGTATATAATACCAATTCTGCATGAAGGTGCGCTAAATTAAGAAATCAGGGTGCATTCCCTAGCTGTCTATAGCGGTTCTCAATCGCATGGAATACAGACCTAACCCCCAGCCCCTTCCCTGCAAGGGAAGGGGAGTAATATTCAAAGCCTCTCTCCTTTTAGGAGAGAGGTTTGGAGAGAGGTCAAACTGTATTGCATCCAAGCGAGAACC
>NZ_JAIVFV010000040.1 GCF_020829445.1 Nostoc sp. CHAB 5836 | reverse complement strand
TAATTTCTTCATTAAATTTGTTTTTTAAGTTACTAGTAATTACTGGAGTAGATATTTTTTGTAGTGTTACTTTCATACAGCAATAATTCGCTCATAGTGGTTTACCCTGATTGGTGCAAGATATAAGTAATGTCTCATTCCCAATGCCCCATACGCAATGAATAACATTCATCCTGCCCGAATTACCAAGGTTCTTCCAGACTCAATAGCCGCAGAGATTGGCTTTGAAGCCGGGGATGCGATCGTTGCAATCAATGGTACACATCCCCGCGATTTAATTGATTATCAGTTTTTGTGTGCTGATGAAATCTTGGAACTAGAAGTTTTAGACGCTACTGGTAAAACTCATCGCCTGGAAATCGAAAAAGATTACGACCAAGACTTGGGGCTAGAATTTGAAACTGCCCTATTTGATGGCTTAATTCAGTGCAATAACCGTTGCCCATTTTGCTTTATCGACCAACAGCCACCAGGTAAACGCACCAGCTTGTATTTGAAAGACGACGATTACCGTCTAAGCTTTTTGTACGGTTCTTATCTTACCCTGACCAATTTGCCAGAAAGAGAATGGCAGCGCATTGAACAAATGCGCTTATCTCCACTGTATGTTTCTGTTCATGCTACGGAGCCGGAAGTTAGAATTAAACTACTGAAAAATCCGCGTGCAGGACAAATCTTGCAACAACTCAAGTGGTTTCAAGAAAGGCGACTACAAATTCATGCTCAAGTGGTTGTTTGTCCTGGTATAAATGATGGCCAACATCTGGAACAAACTCTCAAAGATTTAGCGTCCTTTTATACTGGTGAAGTGCCTGCGGTAGCATCAGTAGCAGTTGTACCAGTGGGGTTGACACGGTTTCGCCCCCAAGAAGACGAACTTACACCCGTAACTAGGGAAAAAGCGAAAGAAGTGATTTCTCAAGTGCGAATCTTCTCACGGGAACTTCACCAACAATTCGGTTCTAGCGTTGTTTGGTTAGCCGATGAGTGGTTTTTAATTGCAGGTGAGGAATTACCCAGTGAATCTGAATATGAAGAGTATCCCCAAATTGATAACGGTGTTGGTTCCATTCAGTTGTTTATCAAGCAATTTGCAGCCGTTGCGGCAGAATTACTACCGCCAAAAGTATATCCTCAAAGAAAATTAACTTGGGTCGTAGGCAACGCTGTAGAAAACGCATTTCAACCTATTTGGAAACGCTTAAATTTGGTTGAAGGTTTAGAAGTCAATATGCGGGCTTTATGTAGTGATTATTGGGGGCAAACTATCAGTGTAACCGGATTACTAACTGGTCATGATTTGCTTTTAAATTTAGAAGGGCAAGATTTAGGTGATGGAATTTTATTACCAAATGTCATGTTAAAAAATGGTGAATTAGTGTTTTTAGATGATATGAGTGTTGAAGAATTAGCAAAGAGACTAAATACTAAAATTTTTCCAGTCGCAGGAGTGGAAGATTTAATCAAAACCTGTATTTTTAATTCTGTTCAGGTTTAGTTATCAAAAACCAGTTGTTTTTCGGAGGTAATTTATTGTTATGCTAGACAATAAATAAGAAGTAATGCTTAATAACTAATCCACTGAGGAGTCAGTAGTGAAGAATCAGGAAGAATATCATAAAAAGGTAAATTTAAAAATAAGAAAAGCCGGATTCTTCATTTTAAGTTTTAATTTTTTAATTTTAAATATTTTTAGTATTTTGCCAGTAAGGGCGGCGACTGAGGAACCTGTATTGAGCGTAGTCTATGGTCAAGAAAATGCAAATCAATGGACAGGGATCAGCGATCGCTTACAGGCAATAGGAGTGAAATATTGTGTAATTCCTCTAAATGACGTGAGGAGTGCGGCAGATTGGGGCGATCGCCGGGTATTATTTTTGCCAAACGTCGAGACATTAACGCCTACCCAAGCGATCGCCCTAGAAGAATGGATGAGTAAGGGAGGGCGTTTGATTGCTAGTGGGCCTGTAGGTAGTCTGTCAGCACCAGGAGTAAGGCAGTTATTGCGATCGCTCTTGGGAGGTTATTGGGGATTCAGCCTCAGTGACGCACAACAGATTAAACCCGCAAAAACCAATATCCCAGAATGGGCAAATCAAGCTGGACTCTTTGGCAAAGTGCGCGGCGGCGTTGTGATTCCTAACGATATGGGCAGTGAATCTCCTGCTGTTTGGAACTCCAAAGATAATCCTGCTGCAGTAGTAACAACAGAGCGTTCCACCTTTTTGGGCTGGCGCTGGGGAACAGATACAGCCTCAGCCGCCGAGTTAGATAATGCCTGGTTAAAAGCTACTGTTAATTACTATTTGACAGCACCAGCACCATCAAATCGGATGAAAAAAGTACCAGGAGCTTCCCAAAACTGCTCTACAACGATAGCGGCTGCACCCTCCACACAAGTGAGCAGAGGGGCACAGGACGCAGGGGGGCACAGGAGCAGTTCATCCCCCTCATCCCCCTCATCCCCCTCATCCCCTCCCACACCTAGACCCCTTCCAATAGTCAAACCTCCAACCTCCCAGGAGGCTATTGACCAATTAGAACAAGCGGTGCGTCTGGATGTTGCCCCCAACTCCAATGAGCCAATTGACAACAACCAAGCGATCGCCCTCCAGCAAGAGCTAGAAAATTTGATTGGTCGGGTGGAAAGCGCTAATTTAGCGGTCTTAGCCGACGCCGCTAACGCTGGTGAAACGATATCTGAACACAAGCAGTTTTCTAGGCATCTAGGCAATTATGCCTCTTTGTCTGTCAAAGATCAGCAGACGCAATTGGCCTCAACCAAACTAGGGATGCCAGTTATGAGTAAAGAGCGAGCCTTAGCACAAGCAAGGGTAATTGCCAAAAATTTACCCCTCTTGATTGCCCAAAAAAACTACGCTCTGGCTCGTCAGCAGTGGCTAGTCGCTAAAACGACTTTGTGGCAGCAGTTTCCTGTTGATCAAAGACTAGCTCAACCAGAAATTCGGGCAGTTTGGTTAGATCGGGGGACGATTGTTCGTGCTGGTAGCAAGGCGGGACTGGCACAGATTTTTGATCGCCTAGCCCAAGCCGGGATTAATACCATCTTCTTTGAAACTGTTAACGCTGGCTATACAATTTATCCGAGCCAAGTCGCAAAAGAGCAAAACCCATTAATTCGCGGGTGGGATCCACTGGAAGAAGCAGTAAAATTAGCCCATGACCGAGACATGGAATTACACGCTTGGGTTTGGACTTTTGCTGCTGGTAATCAACGTCACAATGAAATTCTCAACGTTAATCCTAATTATCCAGGCCCAGTACTGGCGGCTCATCCCCATTGGGCAAACTACGATAACCTCGGCAACATGATCCCTGTTGGGCAAACCAAGCCATTCTTCGATCCAGCCAACCCGGAAGTGCGGCAATACTTGCTCAAGCTGTATGAGGAAATCGTTACTCGCTATAACGTCGATGGTCTACAGCTAGATTACATTCGCTACCCTTTCCAAGACCCATCAGCAGGTCGAACATACGGCTATGGCAGAGCTGCAAGAGCGCAATTTCAGCAACTTACTGGTATAGATCCAGTGAATATTTCTCCTAGCCAAGCAGACTTGTGGCAAAAGTGGACGACATTTCGCACCCAGCAAGTTGATAGCTTTGTCGCCGAATTATCACAGCAGTTGCGACAAAAGCAACCAAATTTGATTTTGTCGGTTGCAGTATTTCCTTTGCCAGAACTAGAACGGATTCAGAAAATTCAACAAAACTGGGAAACTTGGGCAAGACGCGGGGATGTAGATTTAATTGTTCCCATGACTTATGCTCTGGATACTTCTCGCTTTCAACGACTTGCTCAACCCTGGATTGCCTCTAAACAATTGGGAGCAACCTTATTAGTGCCGGGAATTCGCCTACTTTCTTTGCCAACAATCGGGGCATTCGATCAACTCCAGTTGGTAAGGGATTTGCCAGTTAGTGGTTATGCCCTCTTTGCCGCAGAAAATTTTAACACCGATTTACAAAAACTCTTTAATAGCACCCAAGGTAGGATTCAATCCACAACAAGTGAACCGATTCCTCACCGCCAGCCTTTTCAAACTGCCGCCATTCGTTACACCGCGCTACAACGGGAATGGAAATTTGTTTTCCAAAATGAGCAAATACAAAGGCCAACTCAGACAATATCAGATTTTAACAACCAGGCAGAAGTTTTACGCGGTGCTTTAAATCAGCTTGCCACTTCGCCTTCTCCTAGTAAGTTACTAGTGGCGAGAGCCTCTCTAAGTCGCTTCCAGTCACAATTTAGGGTATTGATGAGCCAAGAACTTAAGTCTAATTCCTATCAAGTCAAAGTTTGGGAAAATCGGCTCGTAACGATAGAAAGGCTATTACGTTACGGCGAACGGCGGGTGCAGTTGCGTCCTTAGTGTTTAGAAAATATCGAGGGAATTGTAAGTAGGTTGGCGCAAATAAAGCTAACTGGCTAAGGCTGTCATTTGTCCTTTGTCATTGGTCATTAGTAAAGGTTTTAAGCTTATTTACGTTTCGCAACATACTTGACTTTTTTCGCACAAACCTACTTAGTTTCCCGGTTAAAGAGGTCTAAAAATGAAAGCCGAACACGAACGCGAACAGTTAATCAACGCAATCAACGTACTGTTACATCAAGCTTATGACAGTACTTTAGAGGAAATTTACGCACTACTAAAAAAAATCGAAGATGAAGAGGACGAAAAAGATTTAAGAGCCTATCACGCTGCTAAAAGTGATGTAGAAAATAATACTCTTATTGCCTGGGAAGACATTAAAAAAGAAATTGCTAATGAAAGAAAAAAGGACGTAGCGTGATCTACGAAGTTAAATTTACCAATGGGGCGAGAAAAATGTTTAGAAAACTATCTCAACAATTGCAAGACCGCATACAAACTAAAATATAGGACTTAGCAATAGAACCAGCAATAAAAAATTAGAGCGATCGCGAGGCTACTACGAAGATTTTCTCACAGGATTTTTGCTAAATCCTTCTATACCAACCACTTGGGGACGACCTGTAGGTTTACTCGTGTTGCCAGATGGCAGTCTAAATAAGTCGGCACGATCAAACCAAGATATGTTGAGTTTTGTAACAACTCTGGAATGATTGCTATATAAGCTCTTTGCTGACTTTACACTTCCTTAGATAGTTTCAAAATTAAGGAATTCAGAGATAGAATCCATGAGCAGGGGTCAAGTTAGAGCAGTTGTCAACAATAGAGATGTTGGTACCATTTCCATTCCCTGGTTTAGTATGTTTACATTAGATTACTTAAAAATAGTGATAATTATCTGGTTGAGAAATTAGTTATGGCTCAGAACGAAAATAATACTCAGTCAAATATCAACGAATTGCCTCCACATTCAGGTACACGGTATTGGGGTGAGGTGGAGGTGATCGAAGAGGGAGAAACCTATAGAATTAGTCGTGTTGAAATCAAGCCAAGGCACAGCATTAAACCACAAATCCATTATCACCGCAATGAACATTGGGTTGTAGTCTCCGGTGTGGCAAAGGTGACATGTGGCGATGCCGAAATATTACTGAATCGAAACGAATCAACTTATGTCCCCGCAGCAACACTACATAAGGTAGAAAATCCTGGACATATTCCGCTAATTATTCTGGAAATTCAAAATGGTGAATATTTGGGTGAGGATGATATTGAGCGTCCTTATGACTTAAATTTGGTCAAACCTGTAGCTGAAGGTCACTAAGGGCTGGTCGGGGGATGAGGGGGATGTGGTTCGACTTCGCTCACCAACCGGGGGATGAGGGGGATGTGGTTCGACTTCGCTCACCAACCGGGGGATGAGGGGGATGTGGTTCGACTTCGCTCACCAACCGGGGGATGAGGGGGATGAGGGGGATAAGCAATGCTCAATCAAAACCACCCTTCTTGTTCTAGAGTTTCAATCAGCTGTAAGCCACGGGGATCACCCACTTTTAACAGTGAGGCTTTGGCGTCTTCTCGGACTCCCAAATCTTGGTCTTCGGCAAAGGCTTGAATTAGAGAGTCGATGGCTGTGGCATAAACTACATTAGAAGGCAATTCGCGGCACAGTTGACCAATTGCCCAAGCACTGTTGCTCCGCACTGCTGCTACGGGATCTTGGACTAAGGCTTCAATTAATGGTGGCATTGCCCCTATAACTGCTTCATAACCCACTTCTGCCATCTGTGCTAAGGCGCTAGCAGCCCACAAACGTACTGCGGAAATGTCGGTTCTTAAGGCATCTGCTAGGGGTGCTAAAGAACGGCGATCGCGACAGTTTCCTAAAGCCCAAACTACACCTTTACGCACATAGCCATTCCAATCACTCTTTAGTTGAGCAATTAATGGACTTACTGCTTCTAAACTGGGATTGCGTCCGATGCCATAGGCTGCACTCACCCGTACTAAGGGACAGTTATCAGCTAACAGACGAATTAGATGGGGGGTAGCACGCGCATCTTCAATATCACAAAAAGCACGCGCTGCTAACATTCTTTGCTGGGGCTGTTGATTTTCCAACAAAGCTAGCATCACTTCTGGATCAGGCTTTGGCACAACTGATTCGGCAGTTAGTGGCTCTATTTTATCTAAGGGGCTTTCTAGCTCCTCCTCAATATCCAGTAGGCTTAGATCGTCTTCGTCATACATAGTTTCATTTCAATCCCGAAAAGGGATTAACACATAATCCCCCACGCCAATAAGTTAAAGCTTTATATATATTAGTTGGGTTCTTATACATTTTCCCTTCTTCCTCGTTGAGTTTTTTCAAACGAGAACCTCTATAACTTAGACGCTACAGTGTGTTAGGGTAGTCCATTAGTTTATTTTTCTGCATTCAAGAATTTTACCATCCATAGGGATTGGGTTTGATAACCTAACTGATTGTAAAGATTTAATGCAGGTTTGTTTGATTGAAATACTTGCAATCCAATCTGGCGATCGCCTCTTTGAATAGCCCAATTTTCCACATATCGCATCAAAGCTGTACCAATACCCCGTCGCCGATGTTCTGCGACAACATAGAGGATAAAGATATGGGCATGACGGTTCCCGTGTACTTGATCTATGGCATTGCCCACCCAAAGGCAGGCGATGGGGCATTGGGCATTGTTATTCTTCCCCTCCTGCCCCCCGTCCTCTTCGACCCACCATAAGGGCGTATCGCTAGAAAAGTATTGCTTAACTGTTTGCTCTAGGTGGGAAAAATCCTCATTAGGAAACAGATCCTGGTAAGTTCGCTGCATGAATTGAAGCAGCAGCGATCGCTCCGAAGCAAAGCCACAGCGAATAATATACCCAGGTATTAACATACTTTGATTTTTTCGCACCAACTTAGTACAATATTTCATAAATTCGTAGCGAATTCTCTTTGCGTTCCTTTGCGCTTCCCTTTGCGTTCCTACCCTGCGGGAAGGCGAGGCGCCTATGCGTTTAAATTTCAACCCTCAATTCGCCACGATTTTATGCTGCATCTGTACTTAGTTAGCTCGCGTTATGTGCTGCTGGTGGTAAATCAGTTGGAGTAGGTTGAGAACTTAGCCCCACCTCTTCAATTGGTGCGGGTGCTGCCATATCGGAGGGTAAAAAGATGCGGGAACTTACTGCCACTAGGGCAAAGAAAAATATTAATACTGCAAGCAGTGGGGCGATGTATTGACGAAAAATAGCCATATTTTAATTGCAAGAAGCAAGGAACTTTTATGAGAACTTGGCTGAAGATTTGTGAAGTATTCTTGATTTATTTTAGCAATTTTCTGTGCATGGGAATTAGAAATGGGGAATTGGGCATCCCTTCTGGTGCGTCCCGCTCTTAAGGGCAGGGCAACTGGGCATTGGGTATAGGTTATTCCTCTTGTCCTCCCCACTCCCCCTACTCCAGGGCTATTTCATTCTCATCTAGCCCGCCTCAGAATGAATTCTGAGTCTAATAGCAAAAGTCGTCTAAAGACGACTGAGAAAAGGTTATAGTCCGTTAAAACGCAATACACTTGGGTTAAGCACTTCCTCCTTGTCTTCTCTCTGTGTTCTCTGCGCCTCTGTGGTTCGTAAAAAAAAGAGTTTCAGCCCTTTTGTGAACCGTATTGCGTTAAAACGGACTTTAGTTATAAGAGAGGAACTAAAGTTCCGGGTGGTTTATGTCTAGAATGAAATAGCCCTGCCCCCTACTCCATCTGGCGATCGCGCTCTAAGTCGTCAAGCACTCTTTCACAATACCAATTCTCCGGCATCCCAGGATAAGTTTCCTTTGCCTGTTCAATTAACCGTTCGGCAGCAGCAGTGTCACCGGATAATTTAGCGATTAGCCTGTTTTTGAGATAGCTATCAGATGAATCTTTGTCTACTTGGGTTGGTATCCCTTCATTTATAGTTGATGGAGTTGATGGTCGGGACTGATCTCTTCGTAACTGCCAAAATAAAACGTAATAAAGTGTACCAAAAATTAAAATTAGGCTGAGTGTTCCGAAAAAAGTTAAGAGGTTAAATGCGACAAATCCTAGAACTAACTGCGAGAGAACATAGCCAAGTAATAAACCAGTGAGTAAGAGGATGAATGTGCCGACAGCAATAACTACTTGATTCCCCATATATCCTCTTCTTCGTCCTCAAGTCCTGGTCTGGATACTGCCACTGGCTGAGGGTTCCAGGGGGCAAATACTGGTAGTAGGAGTAATCCTGGTATAGCGGCGGCGATGGTAATTAAGAAAAATATAGGCCAACCCGTGCTTTGGGCGATGGCGCCTCCAGGGGCTGACAGAATATCGCGGCTGACAGCCATTAAGCTAGATAACAAAGCATATTGGGTTGCGGAAAAGCGCTGGTTACAAAGACTCATCAAAAAGGCAACAAAGGCTGCTGTCCCCAATCCACCACAAAATTGTTCTACGTTGATGGCAAGTACCATAGCTTGGTAGTTTTGACCGATGTATGCTAGAAAAAAGTAAGCTAAATTACTTACTGCTTGTAGAATACCAAAAACCCAAAGTGATCGATTGATGCCAATAGCACTCAAAATTGAACCACCTGCTAAAGCGCCAACAATGGTCGCAATTAACCCCATCCCCACCTGAATTGCCCCAATGTCGGTTTTGGTAAAACCTGTTTGCAGCAAAAAAGGCGTGGTCATATTGCTCAACAAAGCATCACCTAGCTTGTATAGGGTAATGAATGCAAGCATTAGAATAGCTTTAATAATCCCTTGACGCTGAAAAAATTCCCCAAAGGGCAAGATGACAGCATCAGCCAGAGATCCTGGAGGGCTAATTTCCTTGGGTTCTGGTGCGAACAAGGTGGCAAGAATGCCAATTACCATCGTCCCTGCCATAAACAAGTAAACTGATGACCAAGGTAGTTTGTCAGCAAGTATCAAGGCTAAAGCACCTGCTACTAATAGAGCAATTCGATAACCTAAGATAAAAACTGCTGCACCAGCCCCCATTTCTAGTTTTTCCAAAACGTCGGTACGATAGGCATCAACGGCAATATCTTGAGTTGCACTGATCAAGGCAATGACTATGGCGTTGATTGCTAGTAGTTGTAATGCTTGTTTGGGTTGTTGAAAAGCCATGAGTGCGATCGCTACAATCAAAGCAATCTGCGTCAAAATTAACCAACCCCGTCGTCGTCCCAAAACTGGCAAAGCGAACCTGTCCACCAACGGCGCCCACAAAAACTTCAAGGAATAAGGCAAACTAGCCAGGCTAAACCAACCAATAGCGGCTAAATCTACCTTCTCCTCCGTCATCCAAGCCTTTAAGGTATTACCGATTAGCAATAACGGTAAACCTGATGAAAAACCTAAAAATAATAAAGCCGCCATCTTGCGACTACCGAAAACTTCCAGCAGCGATTTAATTTTCCTCATAGTTTCAACTTTTTGCCTCTTTTGAGGAAATATCAATAAAATACAACGAGGAAATCCAAAAGTGTATCATGTAACTAGTACCTATAAGGTTCTGAATTATCGGAGTGGCAGCAGTTCCGATTAACTAATATTTTGCAGCAGGCGACTGGAAGTCGCGGCTACACAAGGCTTTACCCACCTGCGCGGGTTTGAAACCCTTGATTTTCTGTATAGTCCGCGCAGGCGGACTTCCTTTGTATAGCCGCGATTTCTAATCGCTAGGACTAGGTGCAAGATGTGAGTTCATCTTGATCAGGGATTGAAACTTGCCATAGCTGGCGTGTGATTTCCCCCAAATATGACAAACTACCAAGATTTACTTGGGTTAAATACAAATTCAGGATAACCTGATAGTGCAATACCCTTGGGTTAAACCGTAAAAATAAATTTGCGTAGGTTGGGTTGAGGAACGAAACCCAACATTTTCGACTATTTGTTGGGTTTCACTAAAGTTCAACCCAACCTACAATTATCCACAAAGCCAAGTAAAAATAAATTTGCGTAGGTTGGGTTGAGGAACGAAACCCAACATTTTTGAGTATTTGTTGGGTTTCACTAAAGTTCAACCCAACCTACAATTATCCACAAACCCAAGTGTATTGCCTTATAGTGTCAGCGTTTTCTTAACTTTCTTGAATTGGATAAACCTGATGACCCCTGATTTCTACTTTGTGTGCAGCAAGGCATTTTTCCCAACCTTCACGCGTACCAATGTCGCTTTTTTGGTTAAGCAGCCCTAATTCCTGTTCTTGTTGGGTGAGTTTAGCAAATTCTTCGTAGCGTGGGTAGTTACTAGTAACAAATGTTTCCTTTCGATGCAAAATCGGCGGATTTGCCCTAGTTTCATAGTCTCGATGAGTGACAAATAGGGTTTTTAAATCAATACCTATACTGGCTTTTAACGCCGGATGGGGATCAGTGTCGAATTCGGGGTAAGACAGATAGGATATTTGCGGCTTATCAGTGTGATATTTAATCAATGTGGCTTCATCGACACGCCCAATGGTGCGGCTAGCGCAACCTTCACAAATTCGTAGTACGGGGTCAAGTGCAGCAAGTGCGGAAATATGGACGTAAAGGGCGCCACGTGTATGTTTACCAATTTTGCTTTTTTCACACGCAGTTTGAATCACCCCAGATTTACCTAAGCTGAAAAGCTTTTGGTCGGCTACAAGACACGCTTCCTCATAGCTACTAAAAAAGGCTTTGATATCGTGACGCATTTCTGGGGCTAGCTTCTGCCATGCAGGGCGTTGATCAAAGTGGGTGAGGGCGAGATAAACTTGGATATCTAGAGAACGACGATAGGCGATCGCATCCCATTCTGCTTCATCGGTAGCTTGCAAAACTACACCAAAGGCGCGGCGAAAGTTACCAAATTCACTTAGTAATTCCTGTTCATTTGCTAATTCGCCTTTCACAGGTAGTCTACCGCGCTTGGTAAAAAAAGCCATTAATGGTTGTAGCTGTTCTTGATAGTCTTCAAAGCGTTTAGTGGGGATGCGGACTCGCGGTGTAGAAGTCGCAGAAAAGAAGCGGATAGCTTTGTAGCTTTCTTTTTGGGCTTCATCTCGAAAAACAAAGTAGACGCCTAGTGCGATCGGTACTGCATCGACATTTAGGACTTGATCAATATAAGTTTTGAGTTCTTGTTGTTCGTAATATTTCTGAAAAGTGTTGCGACGTGTCACAATGCCATCATTGTAAGCAAGCTGGGTTTTGCTGGGAACGTTAATCAGGATTTGAGCCGCGACAATTAAAACTTTTCTGGTGAGTTCCCAGGCTTGAATCAGGCTTTGACGGCGTTCTTCTGAGTCTTCAATGACGTTGAGGACGTAGCCTAAGTTGACTACATCTGCGGGGGTGCGTGATACATCAGGATAGTAGTAAGGATCCCAGCCTGCACTGGTGTAGCCTAAGTTTTTTACTCGCTGCACATCACCACCATAGCCGCAACCGTAGTCAAAAAAAGTGGTGTCTGGATTCAAGATTGACCCTTCTATAGCCAATCGTACAGGGCGAGATATGTCAGTGCGAGCGATCGCAGCTCGATGACGCTCGATTTCTAGCGCTTCAGGCATAAGAATAATTCGTAATTCGTAATTCGTAATTCGTAATTCGTAATTAAGACACCCAGCAGCTAATATTCTTTCAAGGTTTAATGGTCAGTTCAATTAAATCTTCAATTTTCTTGATATTTGGATCGCCTGCTAAGTAGCCAATACCGCGATGCAAATGTAAGCGGAATTGGGTGGCGAGGGTTTCTTTGTCGGTGGGATAACCGTCATTGTGACAGCGTTGCTTGAGGGCGAGGAGGAGTATATCGGACATTTCGCCGCCAAAGACGCGCCAACTCATTTCGACGTTGCTATCTTGAGGAATTGGGACGGGGGAGGGTGCGGTTGCTTCTGCGAGGGAACGACAAAACGCCCAACGGCATAAGATATTCCATTGGTCGATTTTAGTGCTGCGCTTAAGTTTGGTAAGTTGATCTTTGGCTGTTTGGGAAAGTTTAATTCTTTCGATTGGCGATTCCATAATATTTCTAAAAGTTGAGGTAGTTTTTGCTTATAAACCCAAACAGTAGC
Organism: Nostoc sp. CHAB 5836; assembly: GCF_020829445.1. GTDB lineage: Bacteria > Cyanobacteriota > Cyanobacteriia > Cyanobacteriales > Nostocaceae > Nostoc. The sequence continues at coordinate 33,567 of NZ_JAIVFV010000040.1, read as the reverse complement.
GAACCGCAGTTTCAACTTCCAGCATCTTAGAGTCAGAAATCTTGCCAACTGGGTCAGCAGGAAAGCGATTTGGATCTAAAGAACGAATTTGAAAACATAAGAACACTGTTTCTATAAGCAATCCACTGTCACTTGCACAGACTCGTATATTAGTTGGATAATCACGCTTAATATTTGTTCCTTTCGTACCGACAACTACAGTCACGACCAAAGGTGATTGGTTGATAGCGTCTATAGATAAAACTAAAACTGGTCTTGTTCCTGCCTGTTCTCGACCCAGCACTGGATTAAGATTGACAAAATAAATTTGTCCTCTCTCGATGCTCACAGCTTTTCTAAACCATCCATTTCTGTAATACTAAATTCATTATTGATAGAGATAATTTCTGTTTTTATATCTAAATCACTAGCCATTGCAACTAGTTGTTCATTCATATATTTAACATCAGTGAATTTATTTGATATTTGCTTTCTTTCTTGCACTTGTTTTGTGATCCGTTCTAATAGCCATTCTAGTTCTTCTAAGGATAAAACACGTAGGTCATGCTCCATTTTTATTAAATGTGGTGAGTTCATAATTGATCTCCTTTTCAAAAGTCGTTAGATATATTGTGATGTAGGCTTCAAAAAGTTGCGTAGACGCATAGCGGCTTGTCGTTTAGACATCGCTCATTTTTTTAACAATATCTACTACCAAAAATAACCAGATTGTATGGTAGTTTGGCGGGTGGCGGAGTCGTATTTGAGCAGGTATTCACGAGCGATCGCTTCATTCTCTCGCAGTGTTTCTACTTCTTTTTTGCCAATCTCAGTATCCGTAGATAACAAAATTACTTGGTGGCTGGCGGATGGAAAGTAACGTTCAACTAAGTTACTGCGGTGGGATGAGTCGAGTCTACCGAGTGGCGTATCGATGGCTACTGGTAGTCGGTGTCCAGAGACTTTGGCTAAACCCCAGAGAAATGCGATCGCTAGTAGTTGTTTTTCGCCAGCCGAGAGGCGATGTTTCGGCACAGGTTTACCATTTAAATCGTAAAGCAAAAGGCTAAAAGTATTAGTATCAATGGTAATGCGATGCACTAAGTCTGATTTATGGAGAAGATAAAGGAAGCAGTTTTTAACTTCCTCCTCTAATTTATTCAGTTTTCGCAGAGTTAATTTTTCACGAAAAATCTTGAGTGTGTTTTGAACTTTCGCTGCTGAGGTAATAATATGTTCACTATTTTTATGTTTAATATTTTCTACAGTATAATCACTTAATTCCTTTTTTGATTTGGCAATAATAGTTTCTAATTCAGCTAACCGACGGCGAATTGTTTCGTAATTTGCTTTAACTTCAACAACTTGATTTTGTGCCGATTCTAATGTTTGACGCAGCTTTGTATAATCTGCTGGTGCTGCTGCTGTTTGCACCTGTCTTTCTAAAGTATGAATTTCTTCTTCTTTATTTTTGAGAATAGCTAATTTCTCTTTTGCAGAAAGTTGAGAATTTTGTAGGTGATATATGAGATTATCTAGCTGACTTAAAGTTTCATCATCAGCTAATAGCCAAGGTGCTTCTATCTGGATTGTCTTTGCATATAAACTCTCGACATCTTGGATTAAAAATAATTGGATTTTTTCAACTTGTATCGGAGAAATTTCAACTTGATTTAGCCAAGTCAGTAAACGCTGATCTCGCTCAATTAACAAATCTTTAGAAATTTGTACCTGTTGATGGCGAAATTCTTTTTCGCCCTGTGCTTGTGCCTGATTAAGCAAATTAGGAATTAATGCTAAGGGTAAAACATCAGTTGCCAATTCACACATCGACTGACGTACTTGTTCAATTTCCGCAGTTTTTGTATCCTGTTGTAGTTCTAGTTGACTGCGTTCTGCTGCAATCTTCCCACCTTCAGAAATAAATTTATCAAAGGCTTCTTGCTGCTTTTGTTCTAATTCTTCTACCTGATTTTTGAGAGTTTGTAATTTATTTTCTGCTATTTGATAATCTTCTTGCTGTTGGGTTAATCTAGTTTCAATTTCCTCTAGATTTGCTAAATCCTTACTGTTACCAACTTCTTTAAGTTTACGGTTAACTAAGATATCTAAATCAACTGCTAAACGGTCTGCTAACTCTAAACCTAAAAGCCCACGAATTGCATCTACTACAACTGGTGGTGGTGTTTCTTGTTCTGCAAGTTCTTTAACTTGTTCACCATCAAAGAGAAATAAATTAGAAATACCTAATGGTAAGATATTTTCTATATATTCATCCCAGATATTAACTAAAGCATCAGGCCATGTATCACTATCGCCTAAAATACCTAATGTATCTTTACCGTCTTTAGGATTTTTTGTCCAACTACGCACAACACGGTATTTTATTGGCTTATCGTTTTCAATATGTTCAAAGAGTAATTCAATGCGCGTGTCTGCAACTGGATCTGTTTTGTTATTAACACATTGATTAAGAAAATCGTTATAACTTAAATTACCACGGGTAGAACATTGGGCACGAGCGCCATAAAGAGCGAGACGAATGGCATCCATAAGGGTAGTTTTTCCGCCACCATTCATACCACCTAATAGAATAATTGGGTGTGAGTTTTCTTCATCAATTTTTGGGTTAAGATTGATTACCTGTTTCCCACTGTAGGGGCCAAAGTTTTGTAATACGAGTTCAAGGAATATCATTTATCTGATTGTGGGTTTATTTAAGATATTGGGCGAATGGAATTCGCGGCTGCGCAGATGAAGTTTATCAGATACCGGGCGAATGAAATTCGCGGCTACGCAGGTAAAGTTTATCAGATACCGGGCGAATGAAATTCGCGGCTACACAGGCAAAGTCCGCCTTCGCGGACTAAATAAATTCATAGTGGTTATATAGGCAAAGTCCGCCTTTCCTTGTCCTCTCTAGGAGAGGCTGTGCCAACGAAACACTATGTGAACGTGGACTAAATCCGTATATAATTTTTAGGTTATTTGGGAGTTAGTTCCCAGGTGGGAATGATTGATTTTTGGCTATGATGGGTAGCTTGTTTTCTGATGTAATTGGCTATATTATCAATGGCATCATGACTAACTGTAAAAGCTCCATAGCTACCTTGCCATTTAAAAAACTCACCTGGTTTGATTTCGTGGGTGATGAAATGGGAAGAACTTCCTTTAATTTGTTTAATTACGTCCGATATGCTGATAGTTGGTGGAAAACCTATTAAGAGATGTACATGATCTTCAATACCACCAATTGCAATTACGGTACATTTTAACTGTTCACACTCCTGAATAATAGCTGCATAAACTAACTTTTGAATATCAGGCGTAATTAGGGGTAATCTATCCCAGGTTGCCCAAACATAATGCACATACAATTGCGTAAAATTTGCTCTCATTTTCTTCAACCCGCGCAGGCGGGTTTCGTCTGTGTAGCCGCGATTTCCAATCGCCCGGTATTCTATTATTGAATAATTGCGTAAAATTTGCTCTCATTTCTCTTCAACCCGCGCAGGCGGGTTTCGTCTGTGTAGCCGCGATTTCCAATCGCCCGGTATTCGCCCGGTATTCGCCCGGTATTCGCCCGGTATTCGCCCGGTATTCTATTATTCTTCTAAATCGTTCTTTTTAAACTTCATATTTCCCCAAGTTACCTCTTCATCACTTTCACCTTCATCTACCTCATTGACTACTGCAACATCACCCAAAGTCATCTGCTTGACTTTTGCAACATCACCTTGACTAACTGCTTCGCTTAATTCGCGTTTCAAACGAGCATTTTTAATCGCATCTTCTGGAGAACGAGAACTCGTATTAAAACATTTTTCTAGAGTTTCATATATCCCCACGCGACGAGTCTTTTTGCGATACTGGCGTTCTGTGTCTAACAATTTCGCCATAAGTTCCAAGTGCATCGCGTCACCTTCACAGATTTCTTCTAATACTATCCATTCATCACGACCTAGTAGACTATAGTCAGCACCAGGACGGGGGTCTTGAAATTCTTCGCCAGTCACTTCTTGATAAATCCGGGGTAAACTATCATCAAATTCGTGTTTGTCTTCTAGCCAAATGCGGCGAATCTCGCTCATTTCTTCGAGAGTAATTAGGGTGATATCGCGCATATTTTGTGGCGCTGTGCAACGGATTTTTGTTTGCGCTTCTAATAATCGTCTAAGCCAATGTTCTCGCCAATATTTAGTATAGGGGCCAGGTATTGGTTCGACGGAGATTTCCCCGTTTTTATTGCGTTCAAATAGTTGGACATCTCCCCAGATGCGACGAAAATCTCTCTTGTCCCAGTCATCTTGAATATCTAATTCATTACGAATATCTAATAAAGGCTGCATCCATTCTTTTTCTTCATCATTTTGAATCATTGCCTCCATTGATTTATCTTTACTAACTATTGTGCAAACCCAGCAACCAAATCGGGAATCACCACAGCTAGGAGTAGAAGTATCAACAACTAGAGGACATTCATTATCTGCTGTAGCACCTCGATACATAATGAATAAGTCTTTGTTGCTATATCCCCAAGAATTTTGCCACTGATTTAAGTAAATCCAAACTTCATCAGTACGCCAATCTTCAATAGGAAGATAAATCAATGAGTTAGGTCGGTTGGGATTAGTATTTATATGGTCGCGTACCCGCGATTCTCTATGTTTAGCCATAGTAGCAGCACGTTTCGTACTTTCAGCCTTGCGTGTACCTAAGACAAGAATTACTTCACCACTAGACCTAATAACTGCACGGATAAAGCTGTCAGATGGTTGAATTTTAAGGCGTTCAGTACACCATCTAAATCTGTTTCGCGGCGCTGGGTAGCCTTTCCCAATTAAGTTTACCCAAAAGGTATCCTTAATTGCAGGATAAAGCAAATGGGGTTCAATTGGCATTTCTTGCTCTTTAGCAGCAACTTTCATCTGTTCTAAAGAGTTACGTACCCAAACAGAGACCACAGGGTTTTCTACCAGGGTATCAGTTGTAATAACATGGATTGTCTTAGTTCTCTTTTCCTGGGGTAGGGCTGCGATCGCATTCCAGATCAGCTGTAAGGTAGCAGTACTATCTTTACCGCCCGAATAGCCCACCACCCAAGGGATCTCATCTAAACAATACAATTCTTGAATTTCAGTGGTGAGAACTTGGATATAGTCCACTAACTCTGCTACAGTACGTACTTGCTGAACTGTCTTTTCTGGTTGTTGTGCTGTAGTCATTTCTCCTTCTCTCTGGAAACACTGGTGTAATATTCGGGTGAATCGGGCGAATATAATTCGCGGCTATAGGAGACTTTACCCACCGACCTGGGTTGAAAAAAATAATATCCGGGCGAACAGAATTCGCGGCTACACGAGACTTTACCCACCGACCTGGGTTGAATAAAGGTTTTTAAAAACTTTACTATTAATATCCAATTTTTTGGATAATTAGACTACATAAAACTAATCTGTTTTTAAAATTTAACATGAAAGATAGTGCATCTGACGCAACTGCTGACATCGCTAGAGAGTACCTGGAACGGGAAAACAAGGAAAAACAGGTACTAGCTTTACTCTTGGAGAAGTTTTTAGGGAGAAAAGATCAGATTCTCGTTCAAAAAACCGAGATGGGTGGTACTGAGGCTTATGTTAGCTCTGTGACACTGGAATGGTTTGCAGGTCGGGTTCACTTCGCCTCTGGCTTACCTCTGTTTCAAAAAAAGTATAATTCTGAGACTGATAATGTCGAGATTGATGCGGATAGTATTGATGAAATTCAGCAACGTCCCCTTGATTGGTCACGTCAAGCACCGCTAGTTCAATATTTAGCAGCTCGACACAATCACAAGTTTCCGCCAGTGCTGGTAGTAATTAATCAACCGTGGGTGGATAATCCCAAAGCTGCTGAGTGGGATAGTGAAGGACGCGCCACAAAATCTAGTACAGATTTTATCCCCCTAGATAAAGACGCTAAAGTAGGACTGCTAAATATTTCTGAGGATGATGTGACTATTTATGCGTTAGATGGTCAACACCGATTAATGGGTGTACAGGGGTTGATGGAATTAATTAAAACTCGCAAACTCCAGCGCTATAAAAAAGATAAAGGTGTTGATGACAGTTTTATTACAGTCAATGATTTGATGGAAAATTATCAAGTAGACCTTGCTTACTTGCAAAATTTACCCAAGGAAAAAATTGGTATTGAGTTCATCTGTGCGGTAGCGGCTGGGGAAACTCGCACCCAGGCGAGGCGGAGGGTGAGATCGATTTTTGTTCATGTCAACCTGATGGCTGCACCCTTGACTAAAGGTCAGCTAACACAGTTGAATGAAGATGATGGTTTTGCGATCGTTGCTAGAAAAATTGCAGTTACACATCCATTATTAGAACAACGACAAGAGCGCAATCCCCGCGTTAATTGGAATAGTGCAACAGTAGCCTCGAATTCTACAGTTTTGACCACTTTGCAAGCTCTGCAAGATATGTCTGAGCGATATTTGGCTCAAAAGTTCCCTCATTGGAAACCCTTAGAGAAAGGTCTAATTCCCATGCGTCCAGAGGATGAAGAACTTGAGCAGGGAATTGAGGAATTTAAAAAGCTATTTGATTATTTAGCTAGTCTTTCTAGTTATAAGATTTTAGAACATGAGGATACACCAGCTTTACGGCGCTTCAGCTTTGAGAAAGATGGAGGTGAAGGAAATATGCTTTTCCGTCCGGTTGCTCAAGTTGCATTAGCGCAAGCTTTGGGAATTTTGGTTTTTAAAAAAGGTTTTTCACTCGCAGATATTTTTAAGAAACTGCGAAAGTTTGACCAGCAAGGTGGTTTTAGTGGTATGGAATATCCCCAATCTCTTTGGTATGGGGTTTTGTACGACCCAAATAAAAAGCGAGTGCAGGTTGCTGGACGAGATTTGGCGGCGAAGTTATTGGTTTACATTCTGGGTGGAATTCAGGAACAGATGGAACGTGCTGAACTTCGTAAAGCTTTGGCGGATGCTAGGACTGTGGAAAATAAAACTATAAGTTTTGATGGCGAGTTTGTTGAACCCAAGCAAGTGGGACTTCCATCTGTCCTGTAAGGATTTTGAAACCCCCAAATTCCGCAAGTTTGCTACCGATTAATTAAGTCGGTGAAAATAAATCAAACTATGTTACGAAACGTAAACAGGCTTAAAACCCTTACCAAGGACGAATGACTAAGGACAAATGACAGCCATCACCAGTTATCTTTAATTGCGCCGACCTACTTACATAGCCAATCAATGGCGTGACCTAGCAATTAAGGGAGGATACAACCATAATTCGGGTATGGCAATGCCGTGCGATCGCCTAACTCGTGGCACAATCTGTGTACCCCATCTACCGGAAGGAGATGTCATTCTCACCCGTTACCCCATCGTCAACTCAGACAACATCCACCTCTACCAAAATATCCACGACCCAGAATTGAAGAAAACTCGCAACGTAGTTTGGATTCACCTTCCTACTTATGCAAACTCAAAATGTTGAACAAATATTTCAAGATGTTTTAGATGAGCTTTACCAAACACATCTGCCATCCAAGCATCCTTTCTTTTCTCGTCTAGCTGTGTTGCCACCAGAACAACTTCGTTCTCCCGATTTATTAGGAGAAATTTACCTCAGATACCAAGCAGCCTGCCATGCAACTCGTGTCATGGTTTACTTTATACCGCACTTAAATAGTCCTGCGCTCAGAGAGCGGAAGCTCAAAATTATTAGTGACGATGATAGTTGGCAAAATGGTGGTATGCACCATTATCAATTAAGTCAAGCTTTTGCTAATTTGGGAGCAAAATTGACCATCCTAGATGAAGATTTTGGCAGTTTGGATGAATTACAAAAATACCTAGACCCTACTACTGCAAATTTTGTATCTTTAGTTCAGAATATTTATCCGCAGTCTCTAGGCCCCTTCTGTGTGGTTGAAATGTTTGCTTATGATTGGATGCAAGCATTAATGAATGCGCTGGCTCATTGTTTTCCATTTATTAAACAAGAGCCATACTTTACTGAATGTTTTGACCAAGGTGTTGAAGAAAGACACGCCCAAGAAGCAATAAAATTAACCAGTATTATTCTCAACAAGTCACCACAATTATTAACTCCCACAATTGAGGGCGCAAACATGATGGCTATAGCGTTAGATCAATTTTGGTCTGGATTAGATAATTTATTGCAAGACATTCATCCTCATCCGCGCATCTTAAGTAAGTCGGCAACAATAAATCAAACTATATTACGAAACGTAAATACACCTTAAACCCTTATAAATGACTAAGGCTGTCACTTGTCATTAGTAAAGGTTTTAAGCTTATTTATGTTTCGTAACATACTTGATTTTTTCGCACCAACGTACTTACGCTGTTAATAAATTTTGTTCAATAGTTCAATATATGTGGCTTCAACAAAAGCTTGAAAAATTCTTTTATGATGGGGATCATTAACTGAAAGCTCTGGATGCCATTGCACACCAATTGCCCAAGGGTGATGTTCATGTTCCACTGCTTCAATTACCCCATCTTCTGGGGCATGGGCTACAACACGCCAACCATCTGGAACTTTGTGTACTGCTTGGTGATGCCAAGAAACTACCGATATGTGAGTATTCTGAACAAAATTAGCTAGACGGCTTTCTGCATTTATTTTGACTAAATGTTCTGTGGGTAAACGCTTTCCAGGTTCAGGATCTATCCGATGTAATACTGAATTACCATAAACCTCTGGGACGTGAGCAATGAGAGTACCGCCAGAAGCAACGATCAGAATTTGTAAACCCCGGCAGATACCTAACACAGGTAAATGATGTTGCATAGCATATTTAGCTAATTGCAATTCAAAAGCATCGCGATCGCTATCTACAGAATAAATGCTGGGGTGATCTAAACCTTCATACCACACAGGGTTAATGTCTCCACCACCGGAGATGATTAAACCATCCAAAGGCTCTAATAATATCGCCGGGTCAGTTTCGCCTGGTGGTAATAATATGGGAGTACCACCGGCGGCGCGGACTGCATCTATATAAACACTTGGCAAAGAAAACGGTAATGCTTCTTGCCGACCGTAGGTTGTAATGCCAATCAACGCTTTTCGAGACCTTCTACTCATCGTTTTTCTTTGCTCCCAGGGTTTTTAAAGTTTTAATTTGAGCTTCTGTGAGATTCACTGCACCTGTAATATCCATCCCTTCACACAGTCTGGGAGACCTGAGTGTTTTTTTCAACTCTCCTGTTTCTGTATGCCAAAGCATAATCGTGCCATCTTCACTACTACTAGCAAGAGTTTGACCATCAGCACTAAAGACTACAGACCAGATTCTTTCTTGATGTCCGGTCAAAGTTTGGTAGCGTTGAGCGGTTTTGATATCCCAAATTTCAATGATTGGGTTTCCCCCTGCACTTGCGACAAAACGGCCTTTAGGGCTAAAAGCCACAGTCCGCACCCAACCAGTATCTCCTTTCAAGGTTTGGATACACTGACCTGTAGTTACATCCCAGAGCTTAATTGTGTGGTCTTCGCTACTGCTCACAAGGGTATTACCATCTGGACTAAAACGCACAGACCGCACCCATCCATCATGACCAGAGAGAGTTTTAAGGCATTTACCTGTATCTACATCCCACAATTTGATTGTGCAGTCTTCGCTACCACTAGCTAAGATGCTGCTATCTGGACTAAAAGTTACAGACCAGAGCCAGTTTTTATGATTCTCTTGAGTTTGACGATATTCACCTGTACGAATATTCCATATTCTTAATATTTTGTCATCGCCACCACTGGCTAAATAACGACCATCTGGACTAAAAGCCACAGTCAAAATGCGATCAAAATGGTCTACTAAAGTTTTGCGATGTTGACCAGTTTGAGTATCCCATAATCTGATAGTTTGGTCGTCACTACCACTGGCAATCATACTACTGTCAGGACTCAAAGCAACTGCGCGTATTCTATTGGTATGCCCTGCCAAAGATTTACTTTCACCTGTATCTAAGTTCCAGAGTTTAATAGTTTTGTCGTCATTGCCACTAATTAAGATGTTACTACTGGGATGAAAAACTAGAGACCAAGCCCAATCTGTGTAACCTTGAAGAGTTTTAAGACATTCACCTGTATGAGCATCCCAAAGTTTCACAGTTTTGTCATCGCTACTACTGATTAAAGTTTTACCTTCAGGATCAGTAAAGGTCACAGACCAAACTTTTTGTGTATGTTCTGATAAAGTCCGGTAGCGTTTGTTAGCATTAATATCCCACAAAATTACCTTATGGTCTTCACTGGCACTAGCTAAAATGCGAGAATTTGGTTCTGGGCTAAACGCTAGCGATCGCACTCTTTGTGTATGTCCTGCTAAAGTTTGGAGATACTTGCCGCTATGAATATCCCAGAGCCTAATGGTATGGTCATCACTACCACTGGCTAAAATCTTACCATCAGAACTAAAGGCAACTGTACGTACCCGTGCTGTATGTTGTCCTTTCAGAGTTCTTATGTAATTTCCCGTATGTGCATCCCACAAAATTACTGTCCTGTCACTACTACCACTAGCTAAAATTTTGCCATCAGGACTAAAAGCTACTCCACGTACCCAATGAGTATGTTTTTCAAGAATTTTCCAGCATTCAGCAGTATGGATATCCCATAGTCTAACTGTTTTATCTTCACTACTACTAGCTACTGTTTTTCCATCTGGGCTAAATGCTACTGACCAGACTCTTTCTTTATGTCCTTGTAATGGTCTCAAAAATTGACCAGTTGTGGTATTCCATAATCTGACAGTTTTATCATCACTACCACTTACTAAAATTTCTCCATCAGGACTAAAAGCTACTGATCTAATCCAATTTGTATGCCCTTCTAAAGTTAAAATTTGGTGCCCTTCAGCATCTCTGAGGCGAATTTCACTTTTAGTATCACCCAAGGCAATCATCGATTTTTTTGAGTTATACGCCACTGCCAAAACAATCCCAAAGGACTCTGTAAACCGTGTTTTGTTTAAGTCGGCATTAACAAATTTTACATCACGTAAATCTGCACCTCTTAAATATGCCTGCCATACCGTGAAATTGGATAAATCAAGCCCAGATAAATTGTAGTTGTGATAACGTAATAGATTTAAAATATTACCCACAAGATATCCTTTGGGTAAATCCCTAATTTTTTGCTTTTGCTCCTCCAGGAATTTAACTAGTTTTGTATCTAACTCATTAACATTTTTAGCAATTGGTTTAATAATTAATTGCCTCTGGTTATTTCTCACATAGTCTTGGGCGGTAGCTTTGGATAAAGCAAATCTATTAAAAAATTGCATCTGTCCAGAATTTAGCTCTTTACTTACCTGCCGAATCAGAATACCAGTCATATATTCTAATACGACATTTTGCAGGGTAAATTTACCATCAACGGCCTCAATTAATGAGCATCGCTTCAGGTTTTCTAAGGCATTAATCACATCAAAATATATTGGTTTTTCGGTAATATCCTCAAATAACTCTATAGTAGATACTGGCTCTCGATTAATTGCCAACCAGTACATAATTTCTTGTTCTAATTCTGTCAGGTGGGTAAATTGCTGCTCTAATAAACTTTCTATCCCTACAAAAGGTGTCAAGGTAATTTCTTGAGATAAAAATTCCGAAACATTTCCGCTAAATAAATCTTGAATAAAAGTAGAGACTATTTTTAAGGCTAAAGGATTACCACTGTATAATCTTACTAGTTTTTGTATTTCCTGGTCTGTACCAGTAAGTTTTTTAGCCTCCAAGATTTTCATGACTTCTAAATCTTTTAAACCTGGGAGCGGTAAATAACAAATTAGCAAATTTTCACCTTCTTGCATAGCAATTTTTTTCGGTTTGATCCGACTTGTAAATACTAAACAACTTTGGTGATGTAATTCGCCGATCCGCTGAATTAAAATACTATAGTCTTGATATTCATCACGGTATTGTTCTCCATAGGAGCCATCCGCCAGAATTGATTCAAAATTATCTAAAATTAATAAACAACGGGAAGACCTCAAGTGTTCCAGCAGACGTGTGATTTGTTCATGAATATTACCTGTAGTATTAATTTCTTCTTGATTCGACAAAAATTTAATGATCCCATTCAATATTGTCTCTAACTTGGGAGCCTCCCGGAGACTACGCCAGATAATATAATCAAAATCTGACTTTAATTGTGCCGCTAATTTCACGGATAAAGCGGTTTTTCCCAGTCCACCCATTCCCAGCAACCCCACAATCCGGCACCGTTCGTTGACGATCCATTGTCGGAGAGTAGCTAATTCCTCGGTACGTCCGTAAAAAGTGACAGTATCCGGTGCTTCTCCTAAATCTTGTTTAGTGTTCGAGGGGCTTTTCTCAGCCACAGAAACTATCTGATGAGAGGTTCCGTTGATGAGTTCTGGTTTGTATTTAGCAAATAATGTGACTAATTCGGATTTTTTAGTGACATCAAATGCTCTATATAGTCTTTCTAGGTACTTTCTGACTGTCGCTGGCTGAATAAGCAGAACTTGAGCGATCGCTTCGTCTAACTCCCCAGCCAAAACTAAACGCAGCACCTCTTGGCGACGTGGCGTTAGTTTATCGAAGGTTTCATTCAACTGTTGTTGATTCATATCGTTTGGTGGCTTTCCACCTATCATCCGATTTAGTGACTAAGAATAGCTTACAATCTAAAAGCTTTTGTGACACTTGTCACTTGTACGGAAATATTGATTTTTTGAGGTACTCAATTGATTGGGAATGTGGAATATAGTAACGTGCTGATTGCTAAGGAGCCTTAAACCAAAAGGCTTTGAGCAATCTACACTCTGATTGCGTATTTGACTACAGCCATACAAATAAAATTTCTTACTTAACTGCTTGACAGTAATTGGATCGGTATGAGATAGTTCTATACATGAGATAAGTGTCACAGATTACGACACTTATTTGCTGGAAAAACACAATTAAAAACTGCCCACTCAATCATGTAAGCAAATCCCCTGGTAGATTCTTGTTCACAAAGGTGACACCTTTCTTTTTAGCAATTGAACGGTTGACACATTTGTAATTTTTAACTGAGAGTCTAGCACTGGTGTCGCATAAGGTTACGTAACTATGCCCAGAGAAACTAGCGAAGCGAATGAAGTTGACAGAATTGTGACTCGGCTGCTGGTAATTCTTCTTACTTGTTGGCATGAGACTGGATTTGGTCACATAGAAGTCAAAAGCGAACGAATTAAGGGTGGTCAAATTGCGGTGACTATCATGGGTTCTACCCACTATCGATATGTCATCAATAACGAGGATTTACAGAATTGCATCAATAACGAGGATTTACAGAATTGGTTGATGGAGGAGAAGAAATCGAATTACGCTACAAGTGAATACCAAATCTCAACACAATTGAATAAACATCACCAAACAACTGAATAATTAGATATTCTTCTCAAAAATCAGTAAAGTGTAGGTATATAGGACTTACGCAAAAACTCTCTGAAACTCTTGTTCCTTTGCGTCCTTCTCCCAGGGGGAGACGCACTCGCGTTTGCGGTTCGTTTTTTGATGATTTTGCGTAAGTCCTGGTATAGTTGTGACGACTAACCAATAGCAAGACAAAGAAAATACAGTCAAAAATGTGCAACCCCTAGCCATGATAAATGTGATTTTTACAAGGCAGGAAAAGTTTATCAAACTTTTCCTGCCTTATGTTTTAAGGGTTGATTGATAGAAAAAGTTAGCAAATTTTTGGAGAGCAGAAGTATGAAAACTCAACAAGAAAACGAAAACAACTTTTTATTTCGGTTAGCTTCAAGATTTTTAAAATACCTGCTACTGTTTTTATTTGGCTTGGCGATTACCTTTGTTATTTCTAGTATTGTGGGATTAGGCGGTGTGACTCAAATGCTGTTACCTGTGATTGCTGACTTGTTGGCAAAATTGGCTACTATTCTAATATGTTTGTTTGCCGCCGCCATAATTATTGAGTCTTTACTAAAAAAATAAATCGATCGGCATCTCATAGACAGCTAAAGTTGTACAAGCGAGTCTGAAAAATGGCGATCGCACTTTACCAAACAACAGTTTTGTTTGTATTCTTTAGTTGAAAGCAGTAACTCCCGGAATTTCAAGGACAAAATCTGCCCCATATACAGATGCAGGAGTCTGGAATCCTATCTTAACTTCGCCTTTAATTAGCCGTTTGATAACTGCTACAGCCGTTAATGCCGTAAAATCGTATGCTTCCGGCCCTAAGAGCTTTGCAGTTACTTGTTGACCAGTTTCATCCTCAGCAAAACCAATTACTCTAACTTGACCCTTCGCTCGTTCTGCTGCCGTTGGCCCAGTCGGTAGAGTTTTAATTAGACTTGCTAAAGCACTTTGGAATAAAGAGGAGTTGAATAACCATCCCAAATACTGGCTCGACTCCATAAGGAAGCGTACAGGATTAGGAAATACGGTATAAACCTCGATATTGGGAATACCCGTAGTCTGGAACGCAGTGATGATATCAGCACGCCAAGGGTTTGTTACTGCTGTCACCGGCCCATAACCAAAATCAATTTTACGTCTTTTCAATGCTGGTCGAGATGGGATGAGCTTACCTGCTTCTCGAACTACCCCGATATGATGTAAAGTTGGCAGTACAGTATTTGCCGTTCCCTGAGATACACCGCCCACTGTTTCATAGACTAAAATCAGTCGTGTTGCCATCGCTAACTTATCTTTGAGGTAAGCAGCTACACAATCAGTAGGGACAACCCCAAATCCCACACCAGCCAGAAGCATTATCCCTGCACTTTTAGCCTCAGTATCTCGTGTCTGTAGCGCCTGAAATTCAGGTACTTCGCCAGCTATATCTAAATAGTGAGTTTTAGTTTTGAGGCAGGCATCGACAAGTGGCTTTGAGGTTTTACAGAAAGGCCCAGAGCAGTTGATGACAGCAATTATATCGTCAAGAGAGCGAGCGATCGCCTGCGGATCATCTAAGCCAAAAACCCGAAAGTCCAAACTTAATTCATTGGCTACTGCTGCCAGTAAACTTTGATTACGTCCAGCCAAAATTAACTCCAGTCCGTTATTTTTAGCTGATGTAGCAATTAGTTTTCCAGCATAGCCAGTTGCACCGTACAATAACACCTTTGATGTCATTATTATCACCAGCTATGAATTGTTCAAAATCTGCTGCCATAACTTGACATCAGGTGGGTCAACCAAAAATCGTCCTGCTTTTTCCCCCAAACCTTTAATATAAGGCTGCTCTAGGTGTTGAGATAAAATGTCCTGGCTGACCCAATTTTCATGTAATAGAAACAAAGATGGATCTTCAACAGATTGATGTAAGTCGTAATTAATACAACCTTCTTCTTTGATAGTGAGAGCTATTACAGCTTGAAATTCCTGCTTAAATTCGTTCTCCAAACCTGGCTTTACTTTTAGTCGAGCAGTGACAGTTACTTGCTGATTTGACATTATTCCTCTCTTTTGGGAAACTAACTTAAGTATTGATGCTATTAATAATTTGCGAAGGCTTGAGGTAATTGTAAGGTATAGGACGAGTTTGATTTCTGATATCTATCTGCCGTTCTATTTGATGCAAATTCTGTTGGAATTGCACCACAATTTCCTGAGCCAATGGATCAGCAAACTCCTCATCATAAAAACCTAATTTGTCATAATGGAAAGATGTTAAAATCTCAGTCCACATTACCTGATCGGCAGCTTGTTTAAAAGGGGGAAGTATCTTCATGATAGTTTCCAAGTCCACACCCTTAGTTTCTGGAATTGGATGATAAGCAGCATAGGGCATATTGGGTACAAAAGCCATATATTCGTACTGAGAAAAATTCAAAGCAGAATGTAGAGGAGCGCAAGTGAAGACTACTACACTAATGATTTCAATCAGTTGTTCTAGAGTCTCAATCCTGGCTGGCATTCCCTTGACTCTACCACCATCTTGGGCGACTAATTCCCTAGCCCAATTTTGCAATTCATAGTCATCACTGAGATCCTGTGAAGTTTTATAATAGAGTTGCAAGTATTCAGCCACAAACTTGTCGATGGCATTCCAGATTAATATGCCATCATCTCGGAAAGGAAAGTGCGGTAAAATTGCTGGGTCATCTGTTTGACGACTTTTTATTAACCGAGGGAAGGTAAACTTTTCTACACTCCATTCTTCATAAGTCTTCGCCACAAATCCAACAGACTCCGCCAATGAACCTGCCATAAACTCATCAACCGGGCCTCCGGGCTGTAAAAACTGAGTGCGTCCCAAATCGTTATCAAATAGCATGAAACGGAAGTGGGGTTTTAACAGTAAAGCGATGGGATGGTTTTCTGCTAATTGCCGCGCAGTTACAATTGCAAACGGAGCCATAACTGCATGGGTATAGGTAAAATGACTACCCAATTCTTGATGGTTCCCATCAGCAATTTGGACGCAAGTTTTTGCCAAAAACCAATCTAAATGAGGGTCATCTGGTGTATAGATTAGGCTATTTGCGCCGGAGTCATGATTAATCTGGATAGCAACAGGTACTAGAGAACCACCATTATGACTATCATCACTTTGCCAGTAAAATAGAGCTTGCGGCTTGGGAAGGTACTTTTTAACATTATTGTAGACACCACCTTGAATATCAGATAGCAAAGGGTAATCTAAGAAATACAGCTTGCCTTCCTTGAGTGCCTTTTCCAAAGTAAATTCTGAACCTGCAACCTTCTGAAAATGGTAATCAGTTACAGCAAAATTATCAGGTAATACATCAATTTTTTGGATAGCTAATGGGTTTGCTCCAGAAAGTCGTTGTTCAGCAAAACACGAGTCTGTTTTGTAATTCTTTATGACATCGGGTTTTGGTAGTAGTGATAAAAGGTCTTCATATTCTTCCAACTCATCTAGCGGGTCTAAGAAGTTTCTGGCTTTAGCAGCCAACATATTTGGTGCTAGAGTTGCCATACTTGCCAAGCGTTTAGCAGTATATTCTGCTGAAAATATTTCCTTGTGAGGCACTTTATCAATTACTGGCAAAGGAGCTAGATAATCATAATTAAAATTGTACTCTTCTCGATTTTTATCCAGCCAACTTGTTCGATAGTTACTATTTGGATCATTCTGCGGTAAGTATGGTTTCATAATTATCTCCAATTCAAATTTTTATGATTTGCTCGTAAATGATTAACGTCAATTCGATACTTACATGGTTTTCAGATATTCAATCAAGGCTTTTTTTTCCTCACCAGATAAATCAGTTCCATAAATATGCCCCTGATTGGAATTAGCAGCTACGGTTGTATCGTATTTAAAACCTACAGCCTTGGCTTCATCTCCCTCAGTAATAAAGCCAACTTTTTTCGGGTCGTAGACATCATATCCCCGATAGAAAACTTGAGGACGCTTTTCGGGTTTTTCTAACAAATCTTGTAGAGATGGGACTGAACCATTATGTAAATATGGCGATCTTAACCACAAACCATCTAGGGAAACAGATACATACCCATTGGTTTTGCGTAAGTTTTTAAAGTCCCAAGGGTAGCCATCACCAAAATGATTGTAAGTATCTGCTCCTTCCTGCGTCCACATATCTAACCGATGCCGGTCAGTTCCCACTTCTTCCACAGGAATGACAGTACCTGTTCTTTCTCCACCAAAAGCGTGACAAGATGCACAAGTATTAGCAAAAATTTGACTTCCTTTTACAGCCACTTGCTCATCAATAGCAAATGGATATTTGGGAGGTGGTAATTCTTGAATAAAATCTTCTACCCGTTGTAAGTCAGCTACAGGAAGTGATTTCTTGGTAGCACCATCACCAATTGCTCCAGTTTGAACAGTTTCTGTTAATGAAGTTTCTAACCCATCCCAATGTAGAGCAAACCCTTTGTGCATCTTTTGATTCCAAAGAGGCATCATATCAGAGTTGCCAATAGTGTTATCTTTGGGCAACTTTAAAGTATTGAATTTAACTGGATTAAAAGGGTCAATTCGACCAGACCCCCAGTTAGGACGGGAATCTGTCCAACTATAATCTTCTTTTTGTTGCAGCAGCGCTTTCTTAGTTTGAGGAATTAGCAGATAGCGATAAAGTAGGTTTTCTAACCAGGAAAGCCGATAACTATATTTGATTTCATCAAGGATATAATCTGCTGTAAATCTGGGGTCACCAGCAGTTGCACTCAAAAATCGTAAATAGCCTTGTGAATCAAACTTATTCGCAGGGGCTGCGGCCACAATTGTCGGTTTATCTTTCTCTGTTTTTCTATAGGTGGCGGTATGGCAAACAGCGCAAGTTATACCGACGCGAGGGAAGCCAATGGTTTTTTTCGTAAACCCAACTGGCATTTCTTTACCCTCTTCCCATGTTATTCCCAAGGAAGTGTAACCACCTGGGCGTGGTAACTTATCAGGGAATATTCGCGGTAGTACCATCCAAATCCAATAGGGAACACCTTGTGCTTCTTCTGTGCCAATAGAACCATATTTAAAATGTTCTTCAGGCGACTCATAATATGTGGGAACCTCTCGAAGAAGGTTGTACCATCCCACATACCCAACTACACCAACTAAAAGGATCACAACTAAGACAATGCTTGTGATTACCCTACCTATTTTATCTTTGAGTATTGTCATGGCACTCTCTTGCTCCTTTACAGAAGAATCTGTTTGCCCGGATTTCTCACAAAGATTTAAACCACTAGCCCAAAACCCTTATGCCACTTAGACTTGAGATCAAATACCTCGTTCACATACTGTTGTGATTTGTGCAGTGTCTAAAATGCTCACAATCTAAGCAGGGTAAAGCTTTGGTCATAGCGATGCCGAACGTGAGTGCGTCTCCAAGAGTTGGCAGCAAGCGGGAGCAAAACTTGTGAGAAATCCGAGTTTGTAGTGCAGGCAATATACCCACACTATACTAGTGGTTTATCGCATTAGTTATGATGAGTCAACAAGTTCGTAGTAAGGACTTTAGTCCTGGATTTTTAAGCACCCTTTGTGCATACTAAGAACTCATCAAAATTCATCAGACATACTACTAGGGATAAAATTAGGAGAATTGCTTCACTGGAGTTGCAGCAATTGCATTTTGGTCGCGCATTGCTAGTGTCAGAAAAATTACTTCCGCTAATCCAAAAAACAGGTCTACAAAGGCAATGGATAAAAATCCTTTATCTTGACCAAAGAAAAGCACTGCACAAATAAAAAATGTTGATCCAAAAGCTCTTGAAGGAAATATTGATATCCATGCTGTTGCCTGATATCGGTATGGGTCAATTGCTCCAGGGATATAAAATGCACTAATAATAAATAACAGCATTCCCGCAGTACGAACCCAGATAATGGGCATAGGTATATGCATATGAAGTAACGTTAGCATTAGCTCTGGAAAGAAGCAAGAAGGAATGACAAAAAACATATTAGCGATAATACCAAGCCAAGTAACGCGACTAAACCATTTAGCGTAAGTATTCATTTTTTCTCCTTTTAAAGTTTCTTCATGTACTCAACTAGCGCATCTTTATCTTCTGTCGAAAGATCAGTGCCGTATAAGTGGCCACTGTTACTATTTCCAGGTTTTGTTGTATCGAATTTAAAGTATTTTTTCCCGTTTTCTTCACCTAGATCAGATACAAAGCCAACTTTTGTTCTGTTGATCACGTCGTAGCCACGATAAAACTCTTTTGGTCTATTTTCTGGTGTTTCTAGCAAATCCCGTAAGGTGGGGACTGAACCATTGTGCAAATAAGGGCCGCGTAACCAAACACCATCAAGGGGCATGTTGGCATAGCCATTCGTCTTGCGGAAATTCTTAAACCGCCACGGATAGCCTGCATACAGAGTATTTTGGTTAGACATCGTTTCGTAGGTATATGAGTCGAGACGATGAGGGTCTGTACCAATTTCTTGAATTGGTACAACTTTGCCTGTATACGCACCGCCAAAAGCGTGACAGCTAGCGCAATTACTTTCAAAAAGTGGTTTGCCTGTGGCTGCTAAAGTTTCGTTAACTTCGTAGGGATATTTTGGTGGTGGTAGTTCCCAAAGCCAATCGGCAACTCGCTGAATCCGAGGCAAATCAATCGTGGTAGGTGTGACTCCAGCCCCTAAAGCTGCACTCTTATTACGTTCATCAACAGACTTATTATTCCCATCCCAATGCAACTGCAATCCCTCGCGGGGTTTTTGATTCCAAATTGAGGGAAAATCAGAAGTACCAATCAGTTCATCCTTACGTAATTTATCCATTGGGAAATGGAATTGAATTGCTTTATAAGGATTAAAAGTATCTACTCTTCCTGGGCCCCAATCTGGTTGTTTTTCAACAAACTTAAGTCGATATGCCTGATTAATGAGCGCATCTCTAGTTTGGGGAATTGCAATATAGCGATAAAGTAATTGTTCAATGGGATTAAGACCACCACTGATTTCTTCAATTTCTGGCAACATCCGGTTAGCAGTAAAGCGCTCATCCACACCAACTGCTGATAAGAATTTGATATATCCCTGTAAATTAAGTACATTAGCAGGCATTGCTGTAATCACTTGATGTTCGCTATTGGGGGTATCTCGCAGCGTTCCTGTATGACATACAGCACAATTCAACCCAATACGATCAATAAATACTCTCCGTTGCGAAAAACCTACAGGGAAATCTTTGTCAGGTTCTTTGATAAATCCCAAGGATGTATAACCTTTACCAGGTAATTTATCTGGGAATAGTTCTGGTAAAACTTTCCAAATCCAGTAAGGGATGCCATTGATGGGTTCGCTGCCAATGGAACCATATTTAAAGTGGTTTTCAATGTCAGCATAATCCACTGGGGAGTTAAAAAAAACAGGCCAAATAAAAAATGCTGCTACTGCTACAACACTCACAATCACGACCCAAATCCGCCGGAAGAATCCCTTAATTGAGGTTGAAAGTACGGTAGGGTTTGTTTGTTCACTCATGAAACACTCCCCATATTGTCGAGATTATTTGTCAGCGAAATTGTCAATGTGATACCCATCGCTTTTTTATTTAGATGAATTTGCAAACTGAGTCGGATGAAAGACTGACATTACTTCTTCCATCATCTCTTCATAGCTATTAAAGCGATCCTGCTCGTAACAACCTAAAGGATTCTCAGTTACATTCAGTAGGCATTTATTGCAATAAGTACAGGGGTGATCTGCCAGGTCTTTACCTGCTTGAAAAGATTTAACTAAGTCATTATTAGCAATTAAGGTACGAGCCATTGTGACACCATCACAATACTTATCATTAATTGCCTGACGAATATAAGAAGCCTGTTGCAAACCACCAGTACATAATACGGGAATATTAACGTGCTTTTTAATTTCTCTGGCATCCAGCAAGTTTCTGCCTTGGTTTTCTTCCAGTAATTGCTTGATTTTGGGGTCTTTTACGTCATCACCGCTAAATGCCTGAGGAGGTAATTGTTTTTTCACTCGATTCCACAAAAGATTGAAAACGGGATGCAAAAATGAATTGCGAAATAAAATGTAGTTGCGTGTGGTTTCTACGCCACTCGACAACATGGTGTCATAAGTTCTAGTAATGACATCAAAGTTAAAATCACCAATGGGATTAAGTGGGTGAGGAAATAAGCTACCAGCTGATACATGAACGCCATCAGCCCCAGCTTCTTCTGCCCATTTAGAAACTTGGATGGAATCTTCTATGGTATTACCTGGTTTTTCCCAAAAGGTGACGGCGTTGTTATAGTCAACGGCACTAATTTTGAATTGTAGGTGAAAGTCGTTGCCTACTTCTTTGCGAATTGCTCTAATGACATCTAGTAAAAACCGCGCTCGATTCTCTAATGAACCACCATATTCATCTTGACGGTCGTTAATTCCAGAACTGAGAAATTGATTAAAAAGATATCCATTAGCACTATGCAATTCTATTCCATCCAAACCTGCTTCCCGGACACGTCTAGCACCATCGGCAAAGTATTGGATTGTTTCTTTAATTTCTGCCAGTGTCATCGCTTGACACAGAAACCCGTGGAATGGCTCAGTTGTGCTAGTAGAACTTAAGGCTTTTTTTCCTAAGTTTTCTACACCTCCAATATCTTGTTGTCGCCCAGAATGACTTAATTGCAAGATAAATTTACAGTCATATTCATGGACTTTTTCTCCTACTTTTCGCCAAAAAGGAACGGTTTCATCAGAGTGAATCGTGGCGTAATTGGGCATAATTATGCCCCGGATGGCGACTGGGACAAAGGAAGTAATAATAGCCCCTACACCACCACGAGCAAACTTTTCTTCCCAGTTGATTCGGGCTTGGGTACCTGAACCATCATAGTTATCCCACCTGCCGGAAATACTAGAGCGAAATATCCGATTTTTTACTGTGAGATTACGAAATCTTAATGGTTCAAAGATAATATCGTTTTCCATGTGTTTCTCTGCTTTTTGGTTATTTCGGCAATAAGATTAGGCGTCAGAATTCTTCGTAGCACTAATAGCCTCGCCAGAGAACTATTATTTTTAGTGTCTCTGGGAGGGCAATTTTTTATGTGTACAAACCCACGGTGCAGGTTTTCGGATGCGATCGCTAGGTATTAATTTTTTGTTACTTAGTACAGATGCAGCATTAATTCGTGGTGAATTGAGAGTTGAAATTTAAACGCATAGGCGCAACTCTTGGAGACGCACTCGCGTTCGCCTTCCCGCAGGGTAGGGGCGCAAAGGGAAGCGCAAAGGAACGCAAAGAGAATTCGCTACGAATTTATGAAATATTGTACTTAGATTTGCTTACCACGTTTCAGCATGGATATTTATCCTTATTGGTTTTTACAGTTATATAAAGACTTTTGCAGTTTGTAAAGCTACGGTATTTACAGACAAATTCTTAAAAAAAGTGAAAATTTTTGTCTTTTTGTTTCTTTTTTAAGGTTAAAACAACCTGAAAAGAAGCACGTAACAATTTGTTACAAACAATCACCAGGCACGTAGGTAACGGATTAACCATAGCAAATTGGTTATTGAGCACCACTGTAAATTTACAATTTTTTAAAGTTTTGGGTTAAAAATGTATAAAAGTTTATTGATGACATTTTGCAAATTTGTGTAGTAAGTTCATGATAACGAGCCTCAGCAAGGTACATTTTAAATCATCAAAATATCCCAAGACTAAATCTGGAAAATGGGAAATTAGTGATGAAGCATTAGTGTACCTCTGCAAATTTGAGGTGCAGTCCAGAAGGCTTAGGTGTTACAAACAAAGAGTTTTATGAAAAAGACAAGTCTAATTTTTAGGGGCTGTCTGCTCCTTCTGTTCGTGACTATGTTTATAGTCTGCGGCTTTTATGGAACGCCTACAGCTCTAGCTGATGAGTATAGTGAAACACCTGCGTCCATAAGTACTAAGTACTCGGACACTAGTGTAAGCGAATACCCTGATAACTGTGATGGCATCGGTTATCTCCCACTCCCAGAGTACACAAAGGAGAATTTGACAGATGCCGAGAAACGGGGTCGTTGTACCTGGTACTTATGGACTGGCGGTAACGCTAAGTACTATCGTGATTTAGCGAAGCGAACGCATGGCAGTGCTGACCTGCTAAAACTGATTGACTCAAAAGATCATGACGAGCGATTCAAGCTATATGGCGCAATTAACGATCCTGGATGTGAAAAATCTACAGAAAAAGATCAATACGGATTGCAGCTAGATAAATGTAAAGACCCGCTCTCAACTGGTGTTATTGGGTTGCGTAAGTTTCCCAACCCCAACTTCGACCAGGCAAAATGGAACTCTAACGAGTATTTCAAAACCTCACAAGTTGAGCCTCCCTACTTGATTGGTCAGTCCTGTGCTATCTGTCACGTAGCGTTAGATCCTCTTAACCCACCCAAAGACAAGGAACACCCAAAATGGGAAAACCTCGTACCAGCATTGGGTAATCAGTACATCAAAGAAAGCGAATTCTTTGGAAGAAGTATCGCGGACAATAGTTTTGTTAAGCAAGTACTGAAATCTCAGAAACCGGGGACTTCTGATACTTCGCGGATTGCCACTGATCACATCAACAATCCGAATGCGATTAACGCTATTTTTAATTTAGGCGATCGCCCCACATATCCAGAGGTAATGAACAATGGTTCAACCAAAGATGTTAATCATATTCTCAAGGATGGAGCAGACTCCACAGGAGTGGCAAATGCCTCATTACGCGTCTATGTCAACATTGGGATGTGTGGCGATTACTGGACAAGTCTCCATGAGCCTTTATTAGGCAGAACTCCTCAAAGACCTTTTGATATCGCCAAGGCGCGGAAGGATTGCGAAGACTGGAGACAGACAGAAGCACGCATGGCTGATGCCGAATCATTCCTGAAAACCATCAAGCCGATGCACCTTAAAGATGCACCAGGTGGTGAAGAGTTCTTGACTAAAGACGAAGAAGTTCTCAAACGTGGCAAGCTGGTTTTTGCCAGCACCTGTGCTAGTTGCCATTCCAGCAAAAAGCCACCTACTGAGATTGCTGCTGACCCCGAACAGGCTCAAAAATGGTACGAAGAGTCTGTACTTAGTAGTAATTTTTTAGACCATAACTTCTTGTCTGATGACCAACGTTATCCAGTCACACTAATTGGTACGAATGCGGCGCGATCGCTGGGAACAAATGCGACTAAGGGGCATATTTGGGATCAGTTCTCGTCCAAGACCTACAAAGAACTACCATCACCAGGAAATCTGACGCTGTATAACCCCTTCGATGAGAAAAAACCCATCGAATTTAAGATACCGGATGGCGGTTTAGGATATTATCGTACACCTTCGCTAATAAGTATTTGGGCAACAGCACCACTTTTTCACAACAACACACTAGGACTTTACAACGAAGATCCTTCCGTGAAAGGACGTGTAGAAGCCTATACGGATGCGATCGAAAAGCTATTGTGGCCTGAAAAGCGTGAGGGAATTATCAGTAGAACATCTCGAGATACTAAATTAGAGCTTCCTTCAGGAGATCCGAATCCCAGATTTAGGATTCCTGTTCCTAAAGGTACACCTGTGAATTTACTGGCAAGTATCAATATGAGAGAAGCGATTACATCTCTGAATCTGAGTACCCTTTTCCAAGACTTAAAACCAGGTGGTGGAATTAAGAATAAGTTGGCACGTGTGCTTTTAAGAGCTAATAAGTCTCCTGACTTCGTTGAAGATGAGGGGCATTATTTTGGCTCAAATCTGCCAGATGAAGACAAGAAAGCCCTAATTGAGTTCGTGAAAACTTTCTAAGACTAATATGCTGGGGTTGATAATATTTGACCCCAGTAGATCCTCTCATAGCAGAAGAGTAAGACAAAGAGTCTTAGGAACAAATGCGGCAGTTCCCTTGGAAATTTCGCGCTGGCAATAACTCAATACAGTTCAGTTAAGGCTAAAACTCTTTGCCAAAGTCAATTTTTTAACGAACCGCCATCGCGTAGCGTCTCCCCCTGGGAGAAGGACGCCAAGGACGCAAAGAAAGAGAAGAAAGAGAACAAAGAAATGCTTAACTGAACTGTATTGGGCAATAACTGTGATTGTTAAGTAGTGTGGAGAGTGCTTGTTGTTGTGTAGTCAGTGATTTAGTTATAGTTAATTAGGGCTTTTTAATTATTCTAAGCATAAAATAAGTAAGGTTCAAGAGCGTTAGGTTACTAATGGCTAATAACTAATGATTTATAAGACATCTCTGAAAAAATGGAGAAATAGAACTGCTACGTTTATACAAGGGTTTTAGATAGCACGTATTTAATTTCTGGAAATGTCTATTTGTTTTCAATTTGTTAAGAGAGGATAAATTATGCAGAGTAATCGCAAGCAAACGGCTCTTATTACTGGTGCATCTGGCGGCATCGGTTATGAATTCGCTAAGTTATTTGCTCAGGATGGTTACAATCTTGTGTTGGTAGCTAGAAGCGTAGAAAAGCTGAATAAAATCGCCGATGAATTTAAAAATAAATTTGGCATTGATATCAAAGTTATTTCCAAGGATTTATCTAATCCATCAGCCCCAGAAGAAATTTTGACTGAGCTAGAACAAGCATCTATCAATGTTGATGTGCTGATTAATAATGCAGGGTTTGCTACCTACGGATTATTTAACGAAATAGACCTGAATGCTGAACTGCAATTGCTACAGGTTAATGTTTTATGTCTCACACATTTAACCAAGTTATTCCTCAAGGGTATGGTTAAGCGGGGGTCTGGGAAAATATTAAACGTGGCTTCGACTGCTGCTTTTCAACCAGGGCCTCTGATGGCAGTATACTACGCTAGTAAAGCCTATGTTTTATCGTTCACAGAAGCGATCGCTAATGAATTAGAAGGTACAGGTGTCTCAGTAACAGCGCTTTGTCCAGGGCCTACAGAATCTGGTTTTCAACAAAGAGCCGCAATGGAAGACTCAAAGCTGGTAAGCGGTCAAAAAATTATGACTGCGGAAACAGTAGCCGAAATTGGCTATCGCGGTCTATTGGAAAACAAAACCGTTGTTGTTCCTGGAATTAAAAATAAGCTACTCGCTGAATCTGTAAGATTTACCCCCAGAAAGCTAGTGACTAAACTAGTCAGAAATATGCAGGAAACCAAATAAGTTGTAGTGGTCTGTCAAAGCAATTTTGACGGATAGTAAGTAGAGCGACGCAAATAAAGCTAACTGGCTAGGGCTGTCATTTGTCCTTTGTCCTTTGTCATTCATAAGGGTTTAAAGTGTATTTACGTTTCTTAATATAGTTTGATTTATTTTTGCCGACTTACTTAGAAGTGTATATTTACTAACCCATGAGCTATGCCAGCAAAGCGATATATTGTCTCCCTAACGAACGACGAACGCCAAACTCTAGAACAACTAACCTGGGGAAGCGTGATAATTTTGGATGAGAAAATTTCCTAATTCGGCTACTGTTGGATGGTGAAAAAGTGTACTGAGAGGTATATTAATGTGAAATTTATGATTGATTTTTGAGATTAATTGTAGTGCTAAAAATGAGTGTCCGCCTAATGCAAAAAAGTTGTCATAAATGCTGATTTGCTGAAGTTGAAATAATTCCGTCCAAGTTGCGATTAATAGTTCTTCTACTTGGTTACGAGGCGGGGTAAAAGTTTGTGTTAATTCTGGTTGCGTACCTTCAGGAATAGGTAGCACCTGACGATCCACTTTACCATTTGCTGTGAGGGGGAAAGATGCTAACAACACAAAAGTAGAGGGGATCATGTATGCTGGTAATTTGGTTTGGAGAAAAGAACGTATTTCTTGAGTGGAAATGTTTGGCTCTGGTTGTGGAACAATGTAAGTGATTAGTTGTTGTGTTTTTGAGATTGTTGTAACTACAACTTCTTTAACGGTAGGATGCTGTTTTAATGTTGCTTCAATTTCACCAAGTTCAATGCGATAACCATTGATTTTAACTTGAAAATCTTCTCTTCCTAAAAATTCAATATTCCCGTCGGGTAAATAACGTCCCAAGTCACCTGTTTTATATAATTTTTCTTTGGTAACTGGGTGAATAATGAAACCAGCGTTTGTCTTTTCTTCGTCTTGCCAATAACCTTTTGCTAATCCCATTCCGCCAATATATAATTCTCCTGTCACCCAAACCGGACATTTCTTTAAAGATGTATTTAACACATAAATATATTGATTTTTAAGTGGTTTTCCATAGGGAATACTTTTCCAGTTGGGGTCAACTTGGGTAATTGGATAATAAATTGACCAGATGGAGGCTTCTGTTGCTCCTCCTAAACTAATGATTTCGGCTTGTGGAGATAATGCTTGGATCTGAGTGGGTAAATGCAGGGGTATCCAATCACCACTCAATAAAACTAACCTAAGAATATTAAATATAACTTGAGTATTATTTAAGTTATACTCAATTAACATCTGCATGAAAGCCGGAACTGAGTTCCAAATTGTGACTTGGTGTTTGGTAATTAATTCACTCCAATGAGATGGATCTTTAGTGTTTGCAGCATCAGGAATGACTATTGTTCCTCCTGCTGCTAAGATGCCGAAGATGTCGTAAACTGAGAGGTCAAAACTGAGAGCAGAAATAGCTAAAATGCGATCGCCTGAATTGATCCGAAAGCGTTCGTTAATATCTAAAATCGTGTTGACTGCACTTTCATGAGTAATCATCACACCTTTGGGTGTTCCTGTAGAACCAGAGGTGTAGATGATATAGGCTAAGTCTGTGGGTTTTGGGATTTGCTGGTATGGCTGGTGAGATGGTGCAGTTGGTAATGAATCTATACACAAAGTTGGGATGTTCTCTGGATATTCCAGACTATGAACAAGGCAACTTTCAGTCAGTATGAGCTTGACTTGTGCTTGTTGTAAACAATACCATATACGTTCCTTTGGTAATCCTGGATCGATGGGGACATAGATACCACCAGCAGCAAGGATAGCTAAAGCGGCGACAACCTGTTTCCAACCTTTTTCCATAATGATGGCGATCGCCACCTGAGAACGATCGCCTAGTTGTCGTGCTAATTCAGTGACGCGATCGCTTAACTCTTGATAGGTGAGAATGCGATCGCTGCTAATGACGGCTTGTTGTTGTGGACGTTGAGATACTTGTTCAAAAAACAAAGTGTGGAGTAAAGCTGTTTGCGGGATTGGTGTATGAGGATGATGAATTTGGATTGGTGGTAGTAATTCTATGGGTACTGTCCACAATTCATCTTCTTGGGCTAAACGCTCCAGCAAATTGCAGTAAACTGTAAACATTTCATCCAACATCCCCATAGGGAAGAGTGCTTCTACTGCATCCCAGTTAAAAATTAAGCTTCTATTGTGTTCTGCAACTTGATGTTCTAAGGAAACTTGCGGGGTTTGGCTAATACCATACACCACCTCTCCCAAAAAGTTGTATTCTAAATCTTTCTGAGCAAAAGTACCCAAACCTAAAACACTACTAAATACTATAGGCATAGCTGCGGTCAATTCTGTTTGCTTTTGATTGAGCAATTTCCGCAATACTTCTACTCCACTAATATAAGTATAATCTAAATCTTGGAGTAATTGTTGTTGTATTTTTAGAGCTAGATTTGTAAATGTATTTGGAGATGAATTGTCTATTGCTAAGAGATTTGTATTGGTAAAATCTCCAATAATTTGATTTATTTGAGGATGGAGGGGTAGACGTTCAAGTACAGTTAAATTCAGAGTAAAGTGAGGATTTTTACTCCACAAAGTTAAAATTTCTGCAAAAGCGGTTAGCAAGATGAGAGAAGGAGTTAAACCAGCTTTTTGACCTCGCTGTTTTAATTTTTGCCATATATGGGGTTCCAGTTTTCCAGCATAGCGTTTGAATGTATACTCTTTTAATTCACTAGGAAAACAAGCTAGGGGTAATTCCGGTGCTGGTGGTAGAGTATCTAAACGATTGAACCAATAGGTTTGCGATCGCTTGACTAATTCTGAGTCTTGGAGAGAATTTTTGGTAATCACATAATCTCGAAATGATAATTCTAATGGTGGTAATGATAATTCGGGATTTTGATAAAGTTGATTCCATTCGTGAAATAGAATCCGAATACTTGCAGCATCTATCAGCAACAAATCCATGCTAAGATGCAGCCTAATTTGTTGTTGATTTAAATAAGTGGCTCGAATATCAAACCAAGGCCATTGGTGTGAAGGTAAGTTTTGCTGAGATAATTTTTCACGGATTGCTGTTAACTCAGCTTCGATTTTTTGGGTTTCTAATTCTCGTAAATCTAAGATGGTAATTTGATAATCGGGAACTTTCTCTAAGATTTGTTGCTCTCCTGTGGGTAATACTATCGCCCGTAGCATATCATGACGTTGAATAAGTTTTTGCCAAGCTGCTGCAAGGCGTGATATTTGTAAATCATTAGTTTCAAATTCTATGTAAACATGGTTGCTGACATGGCTTAATTCAAATAATTGATTGCGTCCTAACCAATGTGCTTGTTGGATGTCGGTGAGTGGAAATGGTTGGTGAAGTTGCTGAAGATTTGGTTTGATGATTGGTAGGGAGGTTGTTTTGATGTTGTTGAGATTTAGGAGTTTAATAATTTCTGGTTTATGTTCTTTGAGGGAATCGCGTAGTTCTGGTGTTAATGTTCCTTTTGGTGCTTCGATGTTTAATAGGTCATTTTCTAACCAGA
The DNA here is from genome assembly GCF_020829445.1 of Nostoc sp. CHAB 5836. Classification (GTDB taxonomy): domain Bacteria; phylum Cyanobacteriota; class Cyanobacteriia; order Cyanobacteriales; family Nostocaceae; genus Nostoc. The sequence goes on along the minus strand of NZ_JAIVFV010000040.1, from coordinate 3,441 downwards.
GTTTGATTCCTCGTTTTTCGAGTTCGATTAAAAGTTGGTTTTTGTTCATAAGTTAGTTATCATTCTGATATTTTGCTGAAAAGTTGTTCAATTGATGATTGATGATTTATCTCATTTATTTGTAGGGATGCGCCAATTTTTTAATTGTTATTTATTTCTCAATACGGTTCAGTCAAGTCTGTCAAAGTCAATTTTTTTAACGAACCGCAGAGACACAGAGAACACAGAGAAAAGAGAGAAATGCTTAACTGAACTGTATTGCTTTATTATCAGATTTGGATTGTTTCTTTGTCGTCGTCTTGTTCTGTGGCTAAGGGTTTTTGTGTGATTTTGGCTATGATTAATTGTTCGTCAATGGCTAATGCTAGTTGTTGAATATTTGTGGTTTCCACTAATAATTGGCGCATGGGAATGTTGACTTGAAGTTGAGTTTGTAAGTGATTCTTCAACTGTACGAGTTTGAGCGAATCTATTCCTAATTCAAAGAAATTATTCTGTATTCCCACAGCTTCAATTTGCAGTATTTGTTGGACAAACTCGGCTATTTTTTTTTCGGTTTCAGTTTGCGGAAGTACTAAAATTGCTGATTTGGATGTTGCAAGATTGGGAGTTGGTAAAGCTTTTCGATCTATTTTTCCGTTGTGGGTTAGGGGTAAGGTATCAATGAAAATATATTCAGCAGGTATCATGTATTGTGGAAGTTTATGCTGTATATATTCTCGCAACTGGGTAAAATTCGAGTTGGCAGCTTGAGGATTTTTAACTAATGACCATTGCTGAGAATCACTTGGGTCTATTTTCCCACCAACAAAGCTATAAAGGAGAATTTGATTTGCTTCTAGTTTAAATAAATCCTGAATTTGGGGAAATTCTAAATAACCAAGGGGACAAAGACCAATTTCTTGGGTTGGTGCGCTGTTCATGAGTAATTGTCCGATGTGTCCTGCTTCTAAAAGACAGAAGTCTCTAGCGAGTTCTCCATACATCGGTGCGATCGCACTTAGTTTCCCAATCAAATATATCGCAAAAGCGGATTGTTCAAAAAGTGGTTGATTCTCAAGGTAAACGCTGCTGTCTATTTCGTTGGTGCTGTGGAGTAAGATTAAATTGTGGTCGCTGGGATGATAATAATATATTCCGGCGGGAAGGGTTTCGATGCGGTTGGGTTTGATGAATAAGTAAGTTTGTACGGGATAAAGACTTCCAGCAGAAGGATAGCGATATTTGGGGAGGGGATAATCACCCACTTGCATTTGCTGGAGACAGTTGACAAAGTTGCTAAATTGTTGTATTGATATCTGTTGGTGTAGAAATTGTCTGTAACTTTGGCGTTCTAGATGAAGTGTTTGCTCAAGTTCAGATTTGGGTAAGTGAATAGTAGTTTGCGATGATTCTGATTTGCGGATTCCTGGTTGCTGGAGTTTAAATTCGATGCGTTCTCCAGCATCGCTTAATACTCCTGCTTGTTGAGATGGTTGGTAAGCTTCTCCTAGATTGGGAGTTGGTTTGATGTGGCGATCGCGTAGCGGCTGCTTCGCAGCATCGCTGACAATATAAGCAACTAATTGTTGTGTTTGTTCCACTGTGGTGACTACTGCTTGTTTGACAGTGGGATGCTGTTTTAATATGGCTTCAATTTCACCAAGTTCAATGCGATAACCGTTGATTTTGACTTGAAAATCTTCTCTTCCTAAAAACTCTATATTCCCGTCTGGTAAATAACGTCCCAAGTCACCTGTTTTATATAATTTTTCTTTGGTAACTGGATGAGTAATGAAGCTAGCGTTTGTCTTTTCTGCGTCTTTCCAGTAACCTTTTGCTAAACCGATACCGCCAATATATAGTTGTCCCGTCACCCAAACAGGAGTTTGCTGCAAATTATGATTTAATACATATACTTGTTGATTATCGAGTGGTTTGCCGTAGGGAATACTTTTCCAGTTAGGATCGACTTGGGTAATTGGATAGTAAATTGACCAAATAGAAGCTTCTGTTGCTCCTCCCAAACTCACAACTTGGATATTTGACCACAATGTTTGGATTTGATTTGGTAAATTTAGAGGTAGCCAATCCCCACTCAACAAAGCTAAACGCAGAGATGAAGGTTGTTGTGCTTGGTTGGTAAGATATTCTACCAACATTTGCATCAAAGCTGGAACTGAGTTCCACAGGGTAATTTGCTGAGATACTATTAACTCTAACCAGTGTGCGGGATCTTTGGTTTTATCTGCTGAGGGAATAACTATTGTTCCTCCCGCCGCTAACATACCGAAGATGTCGTAAACTGAGAGATCGAAATTTAATGCTGATAAAGCTAAGATGCGATCGCCTGATTTAATTGCAAAGCGTCGATTGATATCCAAAATGGTATTCACCGCACCCCGATGAGCGATCGCTACCCCTTTGGGTGAACCTGTCGAACCGGAAGTGTAGATGATATAAGCTAAATCATCGGGAGTTTGGACTAGTTTTATATCTTCTCCATCTCCTCTGAGTTGATCCACACATACTTGTTGAACACCTGATGGTAAAGATAGGTGAAGATGAGGTTGAGTGACAATTAATTGAACTTGTCCTTGGGTGAGTAAATACCATTGTCGTTCTGCTGGTAATTCGGGATCAATGGGGAGATAAGCCGCACCAGAGATTAAAATTCCTAGTACAGCGACAATTTGCTCCCAACCTTTTTCCATGACAACGGCGATCGCATTGTTGCTGGTTGCTCCCAATTCTCGCAGTTGAGATGCCAATTGCACAGCGTGTTGGTATAATTCCTGATAAGTTAGGGTACGCTCTGGGGTGATGACTGCTGGAGAATGAGCTTGAATTTGCACTTGCTTGATAAACAAACTGTGCAAAGTTTCCTCAGAAATGGGTGCGGTGGGATAATTTGCAATTGTAGGTTGTTGTAATTCTCCCTGAATCTTGCTCCAAACAGCATCTGAGGTAATTAGTCGCTGAAGCAAATCGCAGTAAGCAGCAAACATCTCATCCAGCAAACCTGCGGGAAAAAGTTCTTCCACCGCATCCCAGTTAAATATTAAAGTTCCATTTTGCTCTCTGAGTTGATTATCTAACCAAACTTGCGGGGTTTGAGTGATACTGTAAACAATCTCCCCTAACTGACTTAATATTGATGTATCCTGACCAAGTGATTCTAAACCCAGCGTACTAGTAAATACCACCGGCATAAATTGGTAACTTTGGCGTTGACGGCTAAGTTCTCGCTGTACCTGCAAACCACTCATATAACCGTGATCTAAATCTTGCCACAGTTGTTGCTGTAATTGTTGAGCGTGGTTGCTAAAGCTTTGAGAAACTGAGCGATCGACTTCCAAAAGTGTCAAAGAGGTAAAGTCTCCGACAATTTCATTGACTTGGGGATGTAAAGGTAAACGCTTAAATAGTGTGAGATTAATCGTAAACTTCGGATTTTTGCTC
>NZ_JAIVFV010000003.1 GCF_020829445.1 Nostoc sp. CHAB 5836 | reverse complement strand
ATTAGCAATCCAATCCTCAAATCTTTCTCTAGGCGCTCTAGTTCAATTTTGTGCTGTTGTTTTAGTGAACAGATCGCTTCTGAGTATTCTTTGGGGGAAGTCGGCGAGTTAGAAAATGTCACAATTGCGTGATTTAAATCAGCATTGTTGATCAACATTCTCTCGCCGTCAGCGAAAGTGACAATCTGCTGTGACCGATTCGGTGGGTCTGCATAAATCACTCCCGATTCCCCATAACGAGGATGTGATGGTGATGAAACTGTGACTTGGGCTTTTTTGGGAACCAATGGTTCCTCAATTTTGCCAACCATTGGTGACAAAGTTGATTGCTTTTTTCGTCTGAGATTGGGAGCAACTTTTTTGGCTGCGGCGGCGAAATCTGATTCACTTGGGGAGGGATTTGAATCTATTGCCTGTGATATTGCCAGTTTGAGTTTTTCTGGAACTTTTACCAAACGCAGTAATGGACGGGACTGACGCTCATTTTTAATGTGTTGGCCAAGTTCCTCTGCGGCAACAATTACTTTTTTTGCCCCCAGTAGTTGATTGATTCGCCGGTACCCGCCCCAAGCAGACAATTCACTTTGGCAGTATTGTTTAAAATTTTTATAGCCGGCTTGGAGGTAAATCTTTTCCTCCCTCATCAGCAGGATTTCATCTATCGCGAAGCACTCGAATCGGTCTATGGCAGTGAAGGTGTCTTTGATACTGCTGTTGAGAACATCGTAATCAACTGCTGATTTGCTTTCTTTATCTAGTGTCAGCATATTTCTCTCCGATGGCGATCGCTAACAGAGGTGCTTGAAAAAAATTCGTAATTCGTAATACCTCTCTTGGAGACGCTCCGCGAACGACTCCCTTCGACTGCGCTCAGGGCGAGTCGCTCGGCACAAGGAAAGTAATTCGTAATTGTTGGGGCTATTTTGCACTCTTCTCCAACACCCAAGAGCCTACACCCAACACGCCGCCCCAACGGGGCAAGGTCATTTTTCACGATAATTTACCTCTCTTTTCTTGGTTGACAACCTTCAGCTTCAGAGAGGGGGTTGAATCAGTTATCAGTTATCAGTTATCAGTTATCAGTTATTTAACCTTGGACTCTACTCCCAACTGATAATGCGGATACTTGGTAACTGGTAACTGTTATTCGCGCTGCTACTGCTTTTTGCTACGAAATTCGGAATCTTTCTTAACTAAACTTAACTTTACAGAAACTTCTGAATTTCTACAGCAAAAACTGCCACACAAAACTGGTGTGTTTCGTGCGGCTTCTCGTATAATACGAGAAGCAACGGATAAAATCTCGTCCGACCAGTCAGTGGAGAAAAGGCGTCAAACTTTAAACACCACTGCTTTGGTTTTCGTGAGATAACCCCGCTCTGAGGTTATTCTGTTTTTGGTACTGGGCAAAGCGTCACCAATTAATGACTCTTTGTCCTTTAAATTTTTGGTGCTGTTGTATATCTCCCTCCATTTCCTGTTCGTTTTTTATCTTACAGAACTTTTGGTCGTCTGGTGTATAGCGTCGTTATTGATTTTTACTTTTAGACCTCCATATTTATTAACGATTGTTTTAGTTAGGGGTAATCAGAGGTTTTGTGACACTCTATGTAGGGTAGATTACCCTGTGGTAAAAACTTTTGCTCAAGACGCATTTGCTAATTTTGGAAAAGCATGAGATACACGTACTAATTTTTGCGGATCTTTCATGATATATTTTTTTATTACTGGTTGAAGAGTAAAACTGATTTCTTTTGTAAATGCGTCTTTATTACTTTCAATCAATGACTGTCTTTCAAGTTTTTCCAATGCATTTATCAGTTCGGAAGTTGATACCAATGCTTGTTTTCCCTGGTTGAGATCATTTATTATTTCAACGAATTTAATCGGTCTAAAATCTGAAGCTACTTTATCTGCTAAATAAATCATAATTTGCTTTTGAGTCTCATTCAATACTTGACCAAACGCTTCATCAAGCATTGCTTGAAGCTCATTGCTAAAAAATGTAGTTTTGTGTTGGAAGAATATTTTTGTACTACCACTAAAGAAGTGGTTAATTCGATCCGCTACTGTTTTAAGTTCTAAAGGATTACCGCGATAGGTGTTGATTAACTCGTTGCATTTTTGCTTATCAGTCAATCCTTGAGTAGCCAAAAAATGCATTGCGGCATCTGCGTCTAACCCTTCGACTTTAACCAACTGAATGTGCCGTTTAGCGCTTAATAGACTATCAAATTCATCGGGTAAAACTCTACTAGTTAACAGTAAGCGGCTTTGATGTTGTTCTTCTACCAAGCGGCGAAAGAATATTCTGTAATCTAGCCTCTGCTCGAAGTTATTTTTCTGGAATAATGCATCAAATTCATCCAATACCAGCAAACATCTGCGCGATTTTAATTGCTTAACCAGTTTTGTAATCATTGTCTGGGTGATCTCTGGCAAGCTTAAGGATATTTCTGAAGGTTGGATTAGTTGTATTAGTTCGGCTACTAAGTCCTGAACTTTTGGTGCATAGCCAACTGATTTCCAAATTAAACAATCAAAATCAGATGGAGACTCTATACTAAGTTCTGCTAACAGTTTTGCTGCTAATGCACTTTTACCAACTCCCGCCACACCTATTAACGACACACAGCGCTGCTTTATTATTAATTCTTTTAAACAGATTAGTTCCTGTCTCCGTCCATAAAAATTAGATAAGTCAGGTAATTCGCCTCGAATGCCTTGTACAAAGTTATTAGTGGGAAGTACTTGCTCTTTGTTTAGTGCAGATGGAACAGAATACTTTTTGGTGGCTTGTTCTAAGAAATATCGTAGGTTCCTCTTTCCTACGCTTTCTTCATTTCCAATAGTTTCAGAGAGTAGAACCCATAACTGAGGAGCTAAACGCCGTTGCAAATAATTAGCGCTATACGGGGAGTTCTCTGCTATCTCCACGAACTCACTGTTATTCCACGCTCCTTTCATAATTCTAATCTCTGCATCTGATAGGGGTTTACCCCTTTTTGCAAACACTAGATTATTCACTACGACCAAAGCTTCTTCAAAAGTTACTGTTTCTGAAATTCTTTGCTCTGGAAGCTCCTCTGCTGTTACAACAGTAGATGAGGGGGAAATATCTGAAAACCTTAGCCCTTGCTCCGCACTAAAATCCATATCTGTACTTTATCCTGTTGGTTTAGTAAAGTCCTCCCAAGAGGCGTTTAATTATGGTTAATGGTAGAGGCGTGTTAGATTAAACTTAATAATACAGCTTTTTCTGCTTATACTTGCTTGATTTGACGAAAGTAACATACAAATATCTAATAGGTCTAGTTAAAACTGGAAGTGTATCAATTATAGGACTCCGATTTGATTTTTGAAAACATACCGAGACTGAAAAGCCTGTTTTATCAGGATTTTATCTGAAATCTTGTTCAGAAATCAAACAGGAGTCCTATAGTTTATTTTCTGTTAAATCAAGAATATTGTTCTACTTAAAGTTAGACTGAAATAGTTATATAATATACTTCAATATTGTTACATACTGAGCAATCTTTACTGGGATAGTCTATTTATTAGAGTATCAGAGCAATAAAACTTAGATTCAAAATAGGTGATGTTTAGTTGATTAATGCCTAGTAATCATTGTCATCTGCATTGCTATAAGTTTTTCAAATATGTCATGCTACTGTATCAATCCCCTTTGCGATCAACGTCAAAATCCTGACAATATTGAAAACTGTCTCTCTTGTGGCACTTTGCTGCTGATCAATGGACGCATCCGCTTAATTAAGCCGTTGAGAGCGCTTACTCAAGAATTGTTCACTTATATGGAAGTTTTTGAAGTAGAGGACGCTGGTACTCAGTGGAATCCTGTACGTGAGCAGCGAATTATGAAAGTTCTGAGATGGGGATCGCCTAAGATGGTTGAGTTAATTGAGCAAGAAGCTCTAACTTTACAGCTAATTCATCATCCAAGAATCCCTAAAAGTACCTTAGATGATTTTTTCACTTTTGTTCCTAATGATACTCAATTGACACTGCGTTGTTTAGTTATGGATAAAGTCGAGGGACAAAACCTGGAGCAGTGGATAGAATTTAATGGGAGAATTTCACAATCTTTAGCATTGGAATGGTTCAGACAATTAATTGAAATTCTTCATGATGTACACCGCTCCAATTTTTTTCATCGAGATATTAAACCTTCTAATATAATTCTTCAGCCAAATGGGCAACTATCATTAATTGATTTTGGGGTGGCGCGACGGGTGACTGATACCTATCTAGCAAAAATTAGTGGAAGCGGAGGAACTAATACGGGGAGGGGAGGACGATATGAAATTACGTCTGTAGTCACGCCTGGTTACACTTCACTAGAACAAATTGAAGGGCGCGCAGTCCCACAGTCAGATTTTTTTGCTTTAGGACGGACTCTTGTACATTTAGTTACTGCTACTACACCTATTGATTTGTCTAAAGATCCAAAAACAGGGAACTTGCTTTGGAGAAATAAAGCACCACAGATTCACAAACCCTTTGCTGATTTCATTGATGAGTTGATGGCTGCTTTGCCAGGGCAGCGTCCGCAAACTACTAGAGTAATTTTACAGCGTTTGGAGCGGTTGCCATTTAAATTAAAATTTCATCGATTAATTAAGTCTAAACTATTTAAGTTAAGTTTATTTGTGGGATTATTATTAGTAGTTGTTAATGTTCGTAAAGGATATAATCTGGGATTATCTAATTACTATTTCAATGAAGCGTCTCGTCATTTAAATGAGCCTAAAATAGCTAGAAAATATTATGAACTAGCTGCCAAATATAATCCAACAGATGTAGCAGCACATAGCAATTTGGCACTAGCTTGTCAACAACTTTATGATATTAGATGCGTAACTGAGAACTACGAGATAGCTTTTAAACTTCAGCCCAATAATTGGGAGGCACGTTATGGGCTAGGAAATTTTTACGATGACCAAGGAAAATACGACCTGGCAGAGCAGCAGTACAAATTAGCGATTCAGTATAGTAATAACCAAGCAATGAATGCTGTTAGCAATTTAGCGCGAATAAAGAACAGACAAGAAAAATACTCTGAGGCGGCAACACTTGCAATTCAAGGTTTAAGTCGTACCAAAAATCCTGAATGGCAAGCTGGGCTGTACAAAAATTTAGGCTGGGCAAGATTCAAGCAGCAGCGCTACGCGGAAGCCGAAGATTACTTGCAAAAATCAGTGAAACTAGACTCACAAAGAGTAGATGCCTACTGCTTGCTAGCGCAGACGTATGAAGCAGTAGGTAACTTGAGCAAAGCTAAAATATATTGGGAAGTCTGCCTGATAGCAGTTTCAGGTCTGCCAGAGGTGCAGGAATGGAGACAGCAAGTATTACAGAGGATTTTTAAGGAAAATTGACCCGAATACGCAATTTCGGTATGCTGTCAATCAAACTCCAAATAGCTTGATAAGTGTGATGCAGTCTGGTACAAAATCAATCATCAAAATAGAAAAAAAAGTTTTTGAATTCCAAGTTGCAGCGATTACGTTAATACTACTTCTTTCAAACTTTAGTACTGCGTGGGGTCAGCGCCAACCAGTAGCAAGAGGCAATTTAAGAGAGCCTATGTGTCAGCCTGTAGCTCGTATTATTAAAGGTGATATTCGCTTGGCAGCAGGAAGCCAGGCTTGCAAAGGAGATCATCTGCAACCAGCAAACAGTGCTACAGTAGAAGTCTTATGTTATGGAAAGGGAAATATTTTACAACTTAAGAGCGGCATTATTGATGAACAATGCTCACTGCTTTTTAATAACCAAGCTCAGGTTTGTATCCGCGAAAAAAGATTCAATTGCTTCAGGACTAAGGGGCCAGAAGAGGATGAAAACACACCGACATTAATCACTCCTTACAGTCCTTTAATCTTAAATCCTCGCCCTGTACTGTCTTGGACTCCTGTTCCGAATGCTATTGGCTACATAGTACAAATCAAAGGAACAGGAGTTGATTGGTCAAAGGAAGTGAATCCAACTTCACTGTCTTACCCCCAAGAGCAGCCAGCTATGCAACCTGGAACTATTTCCCAGATAAATGTACTTGCTAAAATGGCGGAACAAAAGTTTATCGTTAGCTCCTCCATCTTGATGGTGTTGCATCCTCAAAAAGCCCAGCAGATAAAAGTTATCATTGAGAGGATTCAAAGTCTAAAATTACATCCAGATGAGCTAGCTGTAGACCTTAATTATGTATATAAAGCAAACGACTTGCTCAGTGAAGCAATTGAGGTTTTAAAGGAGCGGATCAAAGCAAGAACTCAAAATCCTACTATCTATCGAGTGCTAGGGGATCGCTATCTGAATGTAGGCTTATCAGAAGAGGCAAGCCGCGAATATAGGATGGCGATCCAGTATGCAAAGCTTAGAGGCAATGTGATTGAATTAGCTAAGGCGCAAATAGGACTAGAATTATCGCTTCAAAGCCAGTTACCGACGAGAATAAATCCCGACCAAAAGTAAGGATTCTCATATTTAGGATTAGACATCAATTTCAATTGTGCAAGTCTTAGTGCTTCAGCTTTAGTCATACCATTTTTCAAGCCCTTGTAGAATTCTTCCATCAGCAAAGCAGTAGATTCGGCTTCAACTAGCCATAAACTGGCGACCGTACTTCGCGCTCCTGCCTGGGCTGCTATACCAGCAATTCCCAAAGCAGAGCGTCTATCCCCCTTCGCTGTCTGGCAAGCGCTCAAGACAAGTAAATCAATCCCAGAGCGTTCGGTTTTTAGCAAAAATCTTAGTTCCCGAACATCCACGGGAACATCCCAGGCCAAAACAAAAGTTTTCTCGGAGTCAGAGCTAAACTGACCGTGAGTACTAAGATGAACCACTGTCAGCAGATTATTCTCGATTTCTTGTTGAAATCTATCGCTGGTGAATTCGGTATTGGCTAGCACTAGCGCAGAAGTAGTGCTTCCTTTAATGTTCGCCATTTCTGTTTCTACTTCTGGCAAAACCTGAAAATTTTTAGGAACTAATGGATTTTTTAAACTAGGGCTTTCCTTAAAAATACCAGCAATTAATGCAATTAAATTATTTGATTTCAAAGCTGGACTTTGCCAAAAATCAGAACTGGAAGAGGTTGCAATATTATAATAGTCTATTAAATAATTTTTCCCATCGTGCAACATACTAACAGGGAAATTTTGAAAATAAGTATCTAGTACAAGTATTAAAGTTCCTGAATGAGGCAGATATTGTTTGATGGGTGCAAACAGCAAATTGTAAATAGCTTGAGAGTAAATGAGTAAATTAGATTGCTGAATCCCAGTAAATTCCTTATTTTTCACACCAGTAATTAAACTATCAATACTGTTAATAAGCAGTCGAGCATCTAGAGAATGTTGATAAAATCCACCCTGTGGAGTTCGGACAATTACCTTGGCTATATTTTTTAACTTAATTAAATATATTGTCGGTGGTAATTCCTTTAATTTGTTATGATTTATTAAAGAAATGGCTGGAAGTTTGCCGCATTGTAGAAAAGTCTCTAATTCAGCTAGCTTGAGCTTTTCCTGGATTTTGACTGCTTGTTTTAAGTTGGGCTGATCTTGAGATAAAATTAGCTCCATGTATTCCTGATATACAGGTTCAACTTTTTCTTTAAATTCCCACTGAATAACAGTATTAACTGCTAAAATACTACCTCTTACTTGGTCAAGGCTACTGATAGCAGCTCTGTAATACTCGACTGCTTTATCAATATTGTGATTAACTTGATACAAGTGTCCTAAATTCCATTGCCATTGATAAGCAATATCCCAAGCTTGTATTGATTGGGCTAATCCCATTGCTTGTTCTAAATATTTTTTAGATTCAAATTCTTGCCCTAGAGAGTTATAGATGTTACCAATAGTTCCTGATGCGTAAGATTCTGCTCGTTCATTGTTTAATTTTTGAGCTAATAAACGGGCTTTTTGAGCGATGGACAATGCTACTTTTAACGAGTTTTCACCATTAGTGAAAATAAGTTGCTTCAACTTTTCATCTGGGGCGATTTGTATCAAACTCTGAGCCAAGTTAAGTCTAGCATAGATAGATTCAATCGCCGGAAGTTGGTCAAACTGATGTGGTGTCGTCGATAATTGTTTGACTAAACCTTGAAGTAGTTGCCTTCTGTTGCTAATATCTGTATTTGTTAACGCTGTCCACTTCTCTATCTCTAATAATAAACTTAATTGATTTAACTGTGCTTGCAGTGCAGAGACACCTTGCACCTTTTGATAAAATTCTATAGCCGACTTAATTTTGGCTTTAGCTGTTACGAGAGCTTCTTGTTTTGCTCCAGGGTCATCCGTCATCTGATATCTATTTTTAGCTTGGCTATAAAGGGTGCGCTCTGTGTTCCCTTGACTCAATAAAAATTGATTATTGAAATTTGATTCTAAAGCAAGGCTTTCACTCATTGCAGAAGCTTTTTTCAATACAACGGAAGAAGCTTCTGGACTACCAAGTATTCGTAGCACATCACCTAGATTGCGAAGTCCAATTACTCGCACTTTTCGCATCGCTTGCTTTTGCAACATACGGCTCAACCGCTCTTGAGATTCTTTGAAAGAGTATTGCCTTTCTTGAATTGAACTAGTACAAAGCCAATTTTCTAATTCTAAGGCTTGGGTTAGAACCTGGCAAGCGCGAGGATAAAAACCACGCGCTTGAAATGCTAGGCTTTGGTTGATCAAGCTACCAGTCATTCCATCAGAGTCGTTTAATTGTTTGTAAGCGTGATAAGAAAATTCCCAAGTTTGTAAAGCCGCTTCAGCTTGTCCCTGATATAGTTGTTCGTATCCCTTTTCTGTGAGGATTTGTGCATCAGACCCTTTGGAACTTAGGGTGGTCTGGGATTGAGTTTTTTGATTGCACAAAATGATAAGCAATATCAAGGATAGCCCCAAACACAAGTATTTTAAAATAGCCGATAGCCGATGGAAAAATAAACTCCGTTTTCTTGCCATGTTCGAGAATCTGTATTTGTATCAATCGAAAATAAAGGAACTCCCCAGTCAAGACGGGCATTGAAGCGATCGCCTAACTGGTACTGCAAACCCAAGCCTACAGAGGCTAAAGTACCTGTAAAGTCTTCTGTTTCGGTTGAAGCACCATCGTTGTTCCAAGCAGTTCCAAAATTGAAAAAGGGAATTACCTGTAATTCTCCTCTTTCTCCTGCCCAAGCTGTAATACGTAATTCAGTTGACAAGAGAAATCCGTTGTCAGTTACAAAACTGCGTTCTACATAAAAATTTGTGATTGCTGTCCGAGCTTCTAGCAATTCAGAAAGAGTGATTTCTTTTCTTGTGAAAGGAGCAACTACTGTTTCTAGTTGTTCATTATTAAATATTGTATTGCCTTCAAATACGAAGCGCTTAACTCTGAAAGTTAACTGATTTTCCTCACGCATTTCAGGAGGAATTGTCTCTATTGGGGGAGGTTCTAATATTGGTTCTTCTTTCTGTGGTAGGATAGATGGAACTTTTAGAGGTTCTTGTATTGTTGGAATTCGCTCTGGAATTTGATTTGGAGTTGCTGTTTGTGCTAGCACCGGATCAATTATTAGGTTTAAAGCTGCTAAAAAGATTGTTGATCCAAACACATTTAAGTACTGGAAGATTGACATAATTGCAGATTCTAGTGGTGGAAGCAAAAGCAACTTTTTTGTATTTGATGAGTTTCTAACCAAAACAGTCCAGACTGCTGCTTTTGGTTAGAAACGTTCTGTTTGTTTTTAAGATGGTTGAGAACGGCGGCAAGAAGTTTGTGTCCAGGAAGAGTATGGAACTACTTTAGGCGATCTATTTGTTAATCTTACGGTACCATCACCATTACTGAGCCACCCTTGCGCTTCTACGTACTTTTCCGGCGATTTAATTCCAATTCCAGTTGATTCCATGATTTCTTTTGATTGTGTCACTGAAGCAGGAGCGGATTCATCTCTCCAACCATAAAAACTATTGAGGATGCTAATAGGACTACTTGGAATTACTCCAGTCCTGGCATCTACAAACTCCGTTCGTTCTCCTAACTGCGCGGCACATCTTTGAGTAGCTTCGGGAATAACTACTGCTGATGGAACTGTGGCTGTTCTATTAAAATCGGTTTGTGGAGCATTAATTTTAACTGTGCCGTTAATACCTTGCTCAGAACTTGCTGTAATTTTACTATCAGACGAAAGAAAGACCCCTCTGCCATTAATTTGTATATTTCCACCCTGCCCCTCAACGGCATTAGCTGTAATACTGCTACTTTCTAAAGCAGTTAGTATACCTGTATTGATGGATATGTTACCGCCATCTCCATTTCCCCCAGCAGTGGCAGTAATAGTACTATTGTTGCGTAATCGTAAATCCTGAGAGTTTACAAGAATATTGCCACCTTGACCAGAAGCCGTTGTTGCTGTGATAGAACTTTTATCCTTTAAAAAAATGGATCTACTGTTGATTGTGAGCGTTCCTGCTTTACCTGCCCCTTGATTTCTAACACTAATTACCCCATGTGTCAGGCTCAAGCGGTTGGTATTAATTTTTATTTCGCCAGGTTCTCCACTAGGCGATGGTGGAGCTTGAAGTTGCTCTCGCCTAGCTGGATTTGCTGCAACAATCGCCGAGCTAATACTACCACCTTTTACGTCTATGTCAGAAGCATTGATAGTGACAATACCCGCGATGCCAGAGCCTGTGCTGGAAGTATTAACCGTTGCATCATCTCCTAGCGCCAACCTTGGGGTGTTGATTGTCAAGTTTCCAGCATTGCCTTGATTAAAAGCTACAGAAGATAAAAGGCTATTCGCGCGTCCTGGGGAATTAACCACTTCCGCAGAGTTGGTGATCTGTATAGAATTAATTGCATCTATAGTTATATTTCCTGCTGTACCTGCTCCAAGACTTAGAGACGTTATCTGCCCTCCATCCATAGCCTCTAGCCGTCGTGTTCTTACCTTAATATCTCCTGCTTTTCCAGAAGATAATGCAGTAGTAGCAATGCTGCTAACAGCAAAAGGATTGAACGCTGAAGCTCCAATTAACTTTATTAAATCTGCATTGATAGTCAAATTACCCCCATTAGCAACATTGTAGTTTCTATTGCTGATAGCTCCTCCTCCCTGAATATCTAATTGCTTGGCAGAAACATCTATTCTTCCCCCGTTTCCAGAACCTACAGATTCAGTTCGGATAACACTAACAAATCTCCTATCTAGAGAGTTGCCGCTCAATTTCAATGAATCAGAGGCACTTATTTGAATACCTCCCCAAGGTTGAGAGCCTAAATTTTGACTTAAAACTACTGAACCATTACTTATAAATATATGCTTGCCCTGTATACCGATAGAACCACCTCTATCCCCACTGGTATCTACTAACGCCTGTTGAGATAAATGAATATCTTTAAAAGAAGATACTCCTTCGTAGTTTAAGGGTGAACTCTGAGCAGATGGACTAAAACTGACCAATCCAAAGTCAACACTCCCCAACTCAATTCGTCCTTGTTCCGCAGTCAGAGTAGCGCCTTCTACGTTTATTTCACCCCCGACCAATGCTAAGGTTTTTCCCGATGAAACGCGCAGATCAGTTACGCTGTTGTTTCGAGAGATTGGTGAACTCCCAATGCTTGGAGACGTAAGTCCTTGACCAGTCCCGTTAACTTGAATCTTACCTGCATTGCGGCTAACTTGGAATCCAAGAGGTACGCTAATAGTCAGCAATGGTTGAACTTGGGGATTTGTAGCATTAAACTCAGAACCGTCAGCAAACTTGATAGCGCTGGCGGTACTCGCAAAAAACGAGCCGCCAACCTCTAATCGGCTATTTTGACCAAAAATAATTCCGTTAGGATTGAGCAGGAATAGGTTAGCCGTACCGTTAGTTTTAAGGATACCATCAATATTAGATACTGAATTCCCTGTTACTCGGGTGAAAATATTTTGAATATTTGCTGCATTGTTGAATAAAACCGTGCTGTTAGTGGGAATAGAAAACTTTTCAAAACTATGGAATAAATTTCCATCCTTTACGGTGCCCCTATCAATGATTGTGATGCTACCTTGCGGTGTCACTACAGAATTAATAGGTAGCGTTTTATCTGGAGCAACTTGTGCTGTAACTGGTAAAGAAGCTAGCAAGAAAAACGAAAAGCTTCCTTGAAGACTCCAAAATGAAGTAACACTTGCTTTCAAGATAATCCCCCTTATATGGTTGCAATTAGCGCTTATAAAGTCAATAAATTAGGATTGATTTTAGCAAAAAATCAACTATCCACGACCCCTAGACGTAGCGCAATACGTTTATACTTTGCTGCATCATATGGGATGCCTCTATGCATCACCTGTGAGTTATCCCAAAAGAGAATATCTCCTTTTTGCCAAACATGGGAGTAAACTGGTGTGCGCTCTAGGACAGTCTGAAACAGATGCCCCCAGAAATGCTTTACGTCTTCTGGTTTATCCTCCATGCCAACAGGGATTGTTAATTCAACGCCTAGATATAATCCTTTTTTGCCAGTAACCTTATGAGTCGATACAATAGGATGCACTTTTGTAGGAATATCAACAGCTTCTTTTGAGAAACTGGGGGCTTTATGATACAAAGATATTTTTTCTAATTGCTGCTGTTGTTGATAGTCTAAATTGTTGTAGGCTTCTATCAAGTCAAGAAACTGAGTTTTGTGGGGCTGTCCATCTAGATCAAGAGCAGGCACTTCCATCCCATAAAGCATCACAACATAGAGTGCATTCATATCCAGTCCTGCGTGCCGAGGGAGTCCATCTTTATCTTGATGCCATTTCCAGGCGAACTTTTCCGTTGGTTCCGTTTCTCCCTTTGGATTACCCAAAATATAAACGTATTGGCTTTGAAAGTCTGGGCTAATATCAGGATCTAGTGTTTTGTTACCACCAAACATTAGATTCCCAAAAGTCTGCCTTGAGAATTCCTCCAACTTGGATGCGGTAAGGCTTTGCTGTCTGACAACAACAACACCGTGTTCCCAAAGAGATTTCTTAAAATTATGTCTCTGTTGCTCCGTGAGGTCAGCAAGATTGCAGCCTTGCAATACTTCAACTCCGAGCCTCGACTGATACTGAATTTGCTCCTGCTGTTTGCCTGAAGTCATACGAGCTAAAATGAGTCGTTAAAAAGGGACACTAATTATAAATCTTGCACTTTTAATGAAATTATTTTTGCAAATAAAAATAATTGTAAAATTTCGTTATCAGATCGCTTCACTGATCGTCTTAACTTGATGATAAATTAAACAAGTATGTAGTTGCAAATCCGGTTTACTGTATAGAGTAATACTCAGATATTATTCGTCATCCTCATAATCGAAATCATCATCACCATGTTCTTCGTACCACTTTCTTTCTGACTCCAAAGCGATTTCTCTCTCTAGCCTGAATCTCTCTAGAGTTTCTATTTCTTGCTTTTTCTTCTCTAACTTTCTCTTTTCAACTATTTCCCTTTCTATCCTTTCTCTTTTTCTAGTTTCTCTTTCTACCCTCTCTGTTTCAAGCCTAATTAATCGCCGCTCGACTCGCTCACAGTAGAAATCCAAAGCCTTACCTGTGACACCTCCGGTAATTGCGCCACCAACTAAGAATATCAAGGCAGTTTTCCAGTTACCCATGGGATTGCCACTCCACTCCAGAGTACCTTCATTGAGCCACACCAGTAGAAAGTAGACAAGAATTCCAATAACTGTATTGATGAGAGCAAAAACTCTTGGTGTCATTTCGGATTGACGAAGTATCAGCCACTGTGCAAGGGTAAGAATCACACCAAAGATGACGGCAGCGATTCCTGAGAGAATAACATTATCTGTCAAAGTGAAAGGATCTACTCCAAATCTAATGATTAGTGCGATCGTAATACCAGACAGCAAAAAGCTTAGGAGTAAGCTAGCACCAATCGCCAGAAACCAGTAGCGACCGAGATAACCCAGGCGTAATTCTAACAACCACTCTTGTACTCCAAACAAAGTCATCCAAAATACAATACCCGCCGTCAAATAATCAAGCATTAGCCGTATCAGTTATCAAGTATCCGCATTATCAGTTATCCCCATTATCAGTTATCAACCGTGATACAGCATTTACTGTTAACTGTTCATTGATTTAAAGAGGGGAATTTCTATCTCGATAGAACCAATGGTGACTAGAATTGTGTTGGGAACCAATGGTTCCTAGAATTCAGTTACCTCTCTTGTGTGCAGCTTATCTCGATAGAACCAATGGTTCCTAGAATCCAGTTACCTCTCTTGTGTGCGTCAAATCAAGTTTCAACTTATACCGAATATCCACGAGTCGAAAAATTGATTGTCGGTGTCTGTGCGATTGCATTCGTGAGAGATTAAGGTCATATACCATTTGTCAATAAGCGATTGTACTTAAAATATTACCCCAAATCGTGGTTGGAAACAGAATTTTTAGGTAGGCGATGCCTAGGTTGGGCTACGCCTACGCGTAATCTGAAATACGCATCTTTATTCTTGACCTATAAGTTCAGTACAATAGTTAACTTAATACCTCTGCTTTTCCCAAATTTTCATCATAATTTCTAATTGACAAAAGTAAGATTATCTTAACCTCTCACCGATGGGCAAGACTAAAATAGTGCATTACAAATGTCTCAAATATTGAGATTTTAGAAACATAACCTAATTTTTCTATTGCCACATTTTAGCCTTGCCACGCCACTACGAAAGTTACTTAATTTCAAGTTGACAGAGTACTAGCTACTTCATACATCTGCTTATGCTTGGCTAAAAGCTCCTGATATTTCTTATTTGTCTTTGCTTGTACCCACTTGGCTTTAAATATTGCTGCTGACTCGGATTTAACTGGGTCTACTTCATAGGGAAGAATCTCTTTTTTGGAATCGGAAGTTTCCGAATTTTCTTTATACTTCCTGCCGCTTTTATGATTAGCATAACGGCGAGAGCGAGTATAACCCATTTGGATAAACTTTCGTGCCATATCCGCGCCAACAAAATCATCTTGTTCTAGATAAACAAGAAACATAGAGTAGATTTTTTCACTTGACTCTCTAGCAATATCAGGAGTTTTGAAGCGCCAGTAAGGAAGAATTTCTGATTTGTATGGTTCTACCAAAAGTACACCCTGCTCACCCTTGCCAACACGATAGAGTTCAGGATGTTGGCGAAAATCAATATTTTTAAAGTCTAAAGAATAATCAAAAGCCATGAGAGATTTTTATTAGCAATAGTAAACTTTCAAAAAAAGTTCAACTTCTATCTAAGTATTGAGAACTAAAGTATTTCGCCAAGCTGCTACTAGCAAAATCATTACTGCATCGCATCTAATTAACCGTGTGGTTTCAGATGATGAATCCTTCCCATAAAATTCAAGTGAGGAAACACCAAAAAGAGCGATCGCTAGTGACAAAGCAGTACACTGGTACTATGAAAATCCCCGACTGCGATCGCTGTCTCCTGTATGCCCATCGTTACACAGTACACCAAAAGCGTTGACCTGACGTCTATTTCATTGGGGGGTGTGGACGGCGGGTTAATCCCATGCTTATACTGCTAGAATGCAGTATAAGCCGTATTTCGTTCTTGTTCATCTTGGCGTTTGGTTTCCTTTTCCTGCCTCTGACGAAGACGATAATCCAGCACGTTTTGGATAAAATGGGTTGTAAATACAGATAAAATATTATTAATCACTTCCAATTAATTTTTAATAACCCAATTGAATGACTCGATTTGTACATGACGAATTCGCCAAAGATTATCTTGAAGAGCTGTTAAAACCTTACGGGCAAGTCAAATCATCATCAAAAATCTCAGGAGAGATCAAAGAAATTGATGTGTTATTTACTCCTTCAGCACAGCAAACCTCTAATTTAGAAGTGCTAGGGCTACTGGGAAGATTTGCCGAATTTCCGGCAATATTATAACCATTTAGGAACGCAGCCTCTGCTGATGAAATCTGTGATTGTATTCAAAAATTATTAGAAGTAAAAGCTCTATTGCGACGAGACGCTAAAGCGAATAAAACCAGACTCCAAGAGTCAGATATTCCGAAATTATGGATTCTTAGTCCAACTGCGTCCCCAGCACTACTGTCGAGCTTTAATGTTAATCAGAAATTGGGGTGGTTGCCAGGAGTATACTTTTTAGGTGATGCTCTACGGACAGCAATTGTAGCTATACATCAACTACCGCAAACACCAGAAACATTGTGGCTAAGAATTCTTGGCAGGGGAAGTGTGCAGTCACAGGCAATTGTGGAATTATCGGCGTTACCATCTCTTCATCCATACAAGCAAGCAACGCTAGAATTAGTTTACAACCTGCGCCAGAATTTGAGAATCAATCAAAATTTAGAATCAGATGATCAGGAGTTGATTATGCGATTAGAACCACTTTATCAGCAAGACCGTGAAAAAGCAAAACTTGAAGGCAGACAAGAAGGAAGACAAGAAGGAAGACAAGAAGGAAGACAAGAAGGGAAACAAGAAGGACAACAGGATTTAATTATACGTTTACTAAATCGCCGTTTTGGTGAAATTGATGCAGCATTGATTGAACGAATTCGAGGATTATCTCTTGAGCAATTGTCTATTCTAGGAGAGACGTTGTTAGACTTTTCTGTTGTGGCGGATTTAGAAGCTTGGTTAAATCAGCAAGCCGGATAACAACATGACCATTTAATGAAATTCAAAACTACAAAATAACCGACGAAAAGTAACGGTTTTGATGGAACAGTGTGGTACTCTGACCTATACTGCCACTTCCCTACACACACCACAGACGTACACCAATAAGGCACTCGCGTTCGCCCAAAAGCTACTGTCCTAGGTATCCGTGACAAAACGGCTCATAGGTGAGGCAACACAAATTGTCTCGCCAACCAGTACGGTGCGATCTGTGTGAAAGCAAGTAGTATTTTTAACTTAACAAGTAAAGCAGTTAATAGTAAGCCCTACTTCCTTAACCTCGCCACTCTACCCAATCGGGCGCTGCTGCCACCAGTTGGGCAAACTTCTCTGGGTTAATGTCATCGAACTTCAGCATCACCCCACAACGCTCATCACTCGTTAATGTACTCAGTAGTTCTTTAACCGCGTCAACACCGTATTGAAAGCGCTCAATCGCCAACTGAGCGTAATATTTTACCCGCTCCCACCAAGAAATACTGTCTGCTTCATCTGTGTCCACACCCCCCCCAATTATTATCTCCACTTTCATTAAGGGGGGGTGTGGACGGAGCGTTAATCCCATACTGAGCTTGCATTCTAGCAGCATGAACCGCATTTTTAGTTTGCTCCTCCTGCCGCTTTCTTTCCCTGTCCTCCCTCTGCCGTTGCCGATAAGAAAGTACGTTCTGGATAAACACCACATCCTCAGTATTCAGCCGATAGTACCTAACCCTTTGACCGAATGGCACTAAGAAAAGCTCTAAGCTATACAGGATAAGCGCTACAGATTTTAAAGCTATTAAACAGTGTCGTGGGGAGCAATGCGATGCAAGTTAGATCGGACTTAAATTCTCAGAAACGCAGAGCTAGATTCTCAATAAAAACAGTTATTTGGCTGCGATGCCTAGGTTGGGCTGCGCCTACGCAACCCTAAATAGGTGATTTAGCACCCGAATTTTAAGCACCTAACTTTGGAGCACTGCTCCCGTGTCGTGACGGAGCAGGCGAAAGTCCAGGATGAAGTGTTGCGATCGCTAATGAAGTTTGTTCCTGGTTACGCCAGGAGCGTTGTTGGGATGCCTGTGGCAGTAAACTATGCTATGCCTAACTCTAGACAGTGCAAAGATGTACGGGTTGTCCAAAAAATTTTTAGGTAGGAAAAGCGAAGCTCGTTCATGAAATACTTTCTTTCAAGACGAGCAAGCAAACATCATAAATACTACTGTGACGCTACGAGTACAAATTCTCACTTGATATCAACATAGTAGTCAACAGCCCGGATGTGGCTTCCCAATTGCTAAAATTGGTGTGGTATTCAGTTTGGTGACAGGAGCCGCCATTGCTTTGTGTATAGACGTTTTGAACACTCATGATATTAAATTAGCTAGGAGATTGTACAGTTTTCTCAAACCCAATGATGTGCTGGTAGGAGATAGAGCTTTTTGTGCTTACGCCGATATTTTTACTATCAAAAAGCTTAATTGTGATGCTGTATTCCGTAAACATCAATCTCGCACAACAACAATGCGAAAAGGTAACATTGTTGGGGATTGCGACAAATTAGTTACTTGGTATAAGCCGAAAAGTTGTCCCAAAGGATTAAGTAAAGATGAATTTGATGCTCTACCTCAAACCATAACTATACGAGAAATTTATTATTACATTGTTATTCCTGGTTTTCGGACTCAACGAATTAGCTTAATTACTACTCTTTTAGATAAAGAAACTTATTCCACTCTGGCAATTGTGGGGCTTTATGGTCAACGCTGGGATGTTGAACTAGATTTAAGACATCTCAAAACAACCTTGGGCATGGATGTTTTACGATGTAAAACACCCTCAATGGTACGTAAAGAAATTTATGTTTATTTGCTTGCTTATAATCTACTTCGTAGCTTAATGTGGAAGGCTGGCACTACTTATAATACCCCTCCAAATCGCCTATCTTTGCAAGGTACTCGCCATCATTTAAATAACTTTATTCCCAAATTAGAGGCTGCTGACTCTCAAAAACGGCTCAGTCTTTATCGCAATGAGACTTAAAGTTATTGCTCACAAGGCTGTTCCAGAACGTCCAGGTCGTAGTGAACCACGAACTCGTAAACGTCGCCCCAAAATTTACCCCTTGATGACCAAACCCCGGCATGAATTACGCAAGCAATTGCAAACGGCTTAAACCACAAGCGTTTCGGCTTTTCTTAGTGCCATTCGTTATATAGGACAGATTGATGCATTTGCTTTAAGTCAGCCATATCAATACTGTCGCTCTGCACGTATGGCTTACTCATTTGCAGAGGAGCTTTCCGATGAAGCCTCTGGGATTGGTTACGCTGTAGCTCCGCCCTATTCTCCAACGAGCATTTTAGTAGCTCAACAATGTTCTCAGATTGGGCAGTAATGCCAACACAGGTTTGCAGATTAAGAAAGTGGAGGTACGCTATTTGCGAATGGCTATTTGGGTAATAGCAATGAGACATTTTGAGATACTAAATTATGTTGAAATTCTGCAAGAAAGCTACGCTTATTTTGCTGGCTGTTAGCTGCTAAAGGTCAAAATTTTTTTCGGTGAGGCTGCATACTCTGCGAAACCCGTCCCGATATACAAGTAAGCTGTTCCACAAATAAACTTGCATATACTGGGTGGGCAAAATGCCCACCCCACAAGAGTTATATTTAACAAGGGTTATGCAAGTTAGATGTTTTTTAGCTTAACATTCAACACTTTTGGTAAGTAACTATAGGACTCATATTTGATTTTTCCAAAGCTAGGTACACCTTTATTCCTTCTTAAGAGTCCTCAGTAAAGAGTCCCCACGAGTAATTCAGTAATCAAATCAGATCGCTATAGCATTTCACTGCAATTAATAATTAGGGAACTAATAGCTATGATGATAGACGAAAACAATCAACGTCCAGCAGCAGAAATAGAACTGCTAACAAAACAAGAAATTCAAGACCACTTACCTGATGCCACAAGTGAGCAAGTAGAGCGGTTTGCAACTCAGGTTAAACGGTTGGAATTACTAACTAAATACTTTGAAAAGTATTCAACAAAAAATAAAAAATCTTTTCAAGGTATTTCTGTTACCGAAGATGAGGAAAACTTGCATATTATCTTAGCTAATGCCAAAAAGAAACTCAACTATAAACGACCCTATCGTATTGCTGTCATTGGGACTACAGGTGCAGGAAAAAGTACATTTATTAATGCTCTACTAGGCGATGATATTGTTGTTACAAAACCTGCTGGTAGACCGGCAACAGGTGCGGTTCTAGAAATTTTCTTTGATATACCAGAAACAGAACCGCGCAAAGCAATTGTAATTTATCGAGATGAAAAGAATATTCGCGGACTCATCTATGATTTTATTCAACGTTACGGGCTTGATGTTTCGTGGTTAAATAGAACCTTAGATTTAGGCTTTGCCAGTCAACTTTTAACCGTAGAACCACAACAGAAAGTTACTGAAGCAGAAGCGCGCACAAATTTTGAGAGACTGCGGAAAACATTGTCTGAGATCGTCGAACAGTATGCTAACAACATTAACAGTAATTTGCGGCGTGAGTTTTTAGTCGATAATTCCGAAGATCTTAAAGAGTTGAAAGAACTAACTGATGAATACAGCACTAATGTTAACGCCGAAAAGTCTTCTACTCGCAAAATCGGTTTAATTCAAACCGTTACTTATCATCTCCATCCAGTACGTAGTCATACTGATATACAAGCATTACAATTACCAAAAAACGTGTGCTTAGTTGACTTGCCTGGATTGGATGGTAGTGCTTTGCACAATATTATCATTACAGAAGGGATTAAAGAAGCTGATGCAATCATATACATCCAAAGACCAAGAAGAATTGATACTGATAGTGATTTAAATTTACTGAGTAATGTTCGCAAGTATATCAGTTTAGAAGGGAGTGCAGAATCTAACGAAAGTATATTTTTTGTCTTGAATGGTAAAGATACGATCGCAGAAGACCAAGTGCCAGCTAACCTGACGCAAGATATGCGCGACCAAATTGAAAAGTTTTTACCTGGTTATACAAAACACCCTACTCTTTGCGATCGCGGTAGTGAAGGTAATCCCTTTTTCCTGATATCTTCATGGGCAGCACTTCAGGCACAAAAGGCTCTTAGCGGAAAAACAATAGAAGACCCTAATACATATGATTCAGTCAAGCTAAAGCTTGACGTCAGAGACGGAAACCATTACCAAGTGCTACAAGCAAGTCAAGTTCCCAAACTGGTAGAAGAACTAACTAAATTTGCATGCGATCGCCGCATTGAAGCACAAATCCGCGATGGTAAATTGGCAATAGATACCATTGTTGATTTACTTCACGACGACTATAAGAATGAATACTTCAAACTAACCCGTAATCGAGGAGAATACTACTATCAAGAGAAGGAAGAAAATCAGCTTAAAGAACGACAACAACAACTAGAAAAAGAACTGATTAAATTTCGCATACACAACGAACTAGGATATTTAGACAACAGACGCCAGGAACTTGAAACTCAAGCCAAAACCATCTGCAATGAAACAGATAAGGATGTCCAAGAGAAAATGCCCTTGTTTTGGAAAAATAATTTTAAGTCTGGTATTGACCGTTTAGGCATCGGAGAAGTGGGTAAGCTATTGTACGAACCAATGCTTACCGAAGCGCAAATCTATATTTGGGATAAGCTAAATGCACGTCTCCCATCCCTAGCTAAATACCTGGTTCGAGGTTATACAGAAAATCTGCGGAGTTATCGATTAGCTCAGAGAATAGCTGAGAGTTGCTACGAATACAAGAAACTGCAAGAACTCGAATCAACAATTCAAGAATTGATAGATGCTAATATGCGCCGCGCAATGGTTGATGTTGGTCAACGGATTGCGATGACAAGAATGACTAACCCAGATACTTACTTAACTGCTTTGACTTCAGATGGCAAACCCCAAAGACCCCAATTACTTGACATCCTTTCTCGGATTCCGCGCATACCAGATGTAAACAGCAGTGATTTCTCTGAATTTATTAAACAAGTACGACAGGAATACGAACCTTTAGTGTCTGGCTATTGTGTCATTTGCCTATTAAATCTCTATCGCTACGAAATGATTCAGATTGAGAATCATCTTTTGAACTTAATAGCAGATATTTTTCGTGGAATACGCAATTCAGACGATCCAGTTTTGAAAGCGAAAATTCGTAGCAGTCTCAAACTTGATTCCGAATGGCAACTTGTGGAATTACTTGCAGAAAAAATCGCTGCACTTTTCCAAATTAAGCAGTTGGGTATGATGCACAAACCTAGTTTTTAGGATACAAGCAGCTTCAAAATTAGGCGTTGCTGCTAAATCAGCAACACCTAAAATTATTATGGAGAAAATGTAATGGCTAATTTGATTACAAGTTTAAAAAATATTATCCAAGAAAACTTTCAAGATCCATCAAGAGATATCCGCATTGGAATCTGGGGAACAAAAGGGTCAGGAAAGACTGTTTTTCTCTCAAGGCTGTACGATGCCCTAGAAGCATCACCAGATGAGTGGCTTGTTGCTGCCGATCCAGAAGCTCGCCAGTTTGTTAAGAAACACCGTAGAGAAATGGATAACACGAGAAAACCAGGTGTATTACCACTGCCTAATGAGAGAATTGACGAGATACCAATTTTCAGTTATGTACTCAAACCCCAGCAACTCGATATACCCGCCTCTAAAATTGTATTGGAATTTATCGATGCTCCTGGAGAGTTTTACGAAGATATATACAATGCAAGTGACATCATTGTGCGGAAAAAAAATAAATCCACCAGCAACGATCGCAAAATATTTACAAATGAGTATGAGGAGGTTGAACGAGAATATAAGGGAATAGTAGAATATTTGATGAGTTGCGATGGAATCATCTTTTTAATTGACCCAAAGGCAAGTTTTAAAGATGGCGATTCTTATCAAAGTCTGTTGATTGATTTATTTCAGGAATTTCAGGAACGCTCCTATCCTAGTAACGATTTTGAACGTTTAGAACAATACATGGCTTTTTGCGTCACTAAGGTTGACGATGACGATAATCTTTGGCGTCAAGCGCAAGATCCGCAAAAACTCGCCCTAGAATTAATGGGTTCACAAATGTTGAAGCGTCTTCAAACTTACTGCCACTTAGAACCAAACAAAGAAAAAAGGAATCAACTTCACAAATACAATCGTTGTCAGTTCTTTGGGGTCTCTGCCATAGGTCGCTATCAAGACTCAGGCGGGAGATGGCGTAAGGCTATTGAAGATCCTAACCAAAACAACCACACCTCACCGGATATTCAACAACCAGACATCCCGACACCAGAGAGTCGTTACAGTGGTGGATATGACCCAGAAGATTTACTTACAAATAAACCAAACAATCCAGAACCCAACACACCTAAGACTCCCCCACCATCAGAAGGTTTTGGATTGAACATCAAAAACTCAAACAATCTGGAGCCGCAAAAACACCAACCGACTATCAAACAAGGAGTGGAATGCCACCCAATCCATGTCATTGAACCAATCGCGTGGTTAATTGAGGGCATTTTAAACTGTCCACCTAAACTCCCCAACCACCAGTAAGTAGTTTTTAGGCATTAAGGGGCTTTCAGAAAAAGGAAAATTCGGAATTATGGCTTCTGGATTCTTCTCAATGCCCCTTTTGATGCTATTTCATACATCCCAGAAATACACAAGAGCAATCTAAATTCATCAACTGTATTTGTTATGAACGAGACATTAAGACACAGCCAGTTCATTTATGGCAAATTTGCTGGCAACGAAGATTCTGGATATTGCCTTGTTGCTCGTACTGCTGATTTAACTAATCAAGAGCAACTTGTAACAATGGTGGAAAAAACGCATCGCTTCTGGAAAGGACAACCACCTGCAAGAGATAATATCAGAGCAGCTGGTATCTTCTTACAAGACAATAATTTAGTATTAGTACAAGCATCAAGTTCTATTAACGAAAATGGACATCAGGTTAACAGTGGTGATCGGGATTTTATCCAACATCGCTATGTTTTTATTCCAATAAACTCGCTAGCAGTACTGCAAAGTAGAACTTATAAGTTACTTTATTGGATTTTGAACCAAATAATACCAATTCAATATGAGTTCAATGCCAATTTAGCACCTCTACAAATTCCACTTCTTGAGGAGCAAGTCTCAACAGAGTTTAGAGAAAAAGAGGTTACGAAAATACAACAATATTTGAGCGATCGCAATACTAAAATACCTTGGTTGTTAGAAGCAGAAGATGCATTGATTAATGGTCAGAGACTACTTCTAACACTGGATGATACTATTAAACCAGAAGATTTTTTAGAGATAATTTTGTTGTTGTTACCCGCTGTCTGTCGCAGTCAAGTTTCAGTTGCAGTAGGTACGCTAGATGAGCAGCAATGCAACTGGGCACAAGTACTCATCAAGTTTAACAATTCTCTCCAAAGTCGGCTTCCCGATGATTTAATTTGGTTGAATCGAGCAACTAAAAAAAATGAGGGGTGGTTTAACCAAAACCAGTTCAAATCTCACTATATCAGCTTGATTAATTCCATCGTTGATATCCCTGTAAAAGTTTCGCAACTCCTAGAACAGCTAGGAGCAATTAATCACAATAGAATAACTTTGCAAAATCTCACCGATCCACAAGTGATCGCCCGCTTGATACCCCTATTACCTAACGAACAACAAGATGCTGAAAGACGTAGATACTTATCAGAATTGAGTACAGAAGAATGGCAAACTATTATTCCAATAATTACTGATAATGACCAACAGGGATTAGCATTTGCTTTGCGTGAATTATCATACTCAACACCGAATTTACAACAATGTGTGCCACTCATATTTGATATATGGAAGCGGCTATCAAATGAAAAGCAGGTTTGTTTTTTGCAGACATTAGTAGAGAAAACTCAACATTTGCAACAACTCGAACAAAATGTAAAACTTGGCGAAATTTTATTAGAATATGGGCTGCTAGAACCATCTTATTCAGAATGTTCAGATACAGCAGTTCTGAGAGAGCTTATCACACTTAGTAAGAGTGTAGTTGCTTTAAAATCTCAGCATGATTGGAATTCAGCATCGCAATTTGCAACCCATCTTGCCACAAAGCCAATTTTTCAACAAGATAAAGCAGAATGTTTTTACTTACTAGATACACTTCTAAAAAGTGAAATTCCCATTCAAAACCTCTATAATTTCTTTAACTGCAAATTTGCAAATCTGCTTCCTTACGTTGAAAGCGTCAAAATTCAAGAAAGCAATTTGTACAGACAGCTACAAACTAAAAATGCGGAAGCTGCCGAGTTATTGAGTACGTTACTTATCAAGCGAAATGGGGTTTTAAATATTCTACCGCAACTGAGTAATTTGGTAGGAATGAATCATTTACAGCAGGATAGTTTTTATTACCAGTTTCTTACAAATTGGTCTCCACCTTATGAAGAAGCAAGAAAATTGTTAGTTGCTTTGATTAACTTAGATAATTTTAAACTAAATCAAACCCTTGGCTGGTTTGAAAACAAGAAAGCTGGACTTGTTGAAATCTTATCTAATTTCCAACAATCATCCAAACAATTTGATGATTGGGATAAACTAGCTAGTATTTTATACAATACTCCACAAGAATCTGTTGATTTTATTGACAAATTATTAGGGGAAAAGTTTCCAATTGATACATTACAAAAATGGTTGCCAATAATAGCCAATGATGAAAACATCAGGAAAACATTTTGTATAGATAGTTGTGCGTGGAACGTTATTCAACACCAAGATTTAAATAAACTTGTTGTTAAGTCACCACAATATGCTGTAACTCTAACACACTGTTTGCGAGACAGCGATCGTTTTGATTGGATAAAAGGCGACTTACTGTATTGTCTCTGCCAAAACTGGATTTCACAAAAATCAATTGATCCGCAATTACAAACTCTGATAACTATTCCTAGCGTGACTAAAGGATTCTTAAATCAAGACTGGTTGGAAATCCAAATGGTTGGTTGGAAGCTAGGAATTGAACTAAAGTTACCTCCTGTTAGACCCTCTCTGCAAGATGATGAAAAGAGAGCTTTATCAGACTATGCTCTTAAAGTCTTAGAAAATCATACCCAACTTCAACAAAGGCAAAGCTTGCTTTACGATTGTCGTGCTTGGGATCTAGGTTCCACAGAATTAAAAAATATTGCACTCAGGGTAGTAGAACTCTACACTCATCCCCAACAAACGCGAGACTTACTTAATAATTGTGAAACTTGGAAATTAAGCACAAATGAACAAAAAGAAATTCTCAAAACTGCGCCTAATCATGCTTGTAGTGTTGATTTAATACTAAAGTATCTAGGTTATGACGGTAAATCAATTAATCTAGAACAAGAGCTTAAGTTGTTAGAAACATTACTCCAAATCCAGCAATGTAACGAGGTAGAGATTGCAAATTTACGAGCCTTTTCTATTGATATTTTAACTAAGTTAGTATCTGAGAGTAATATAAATAGGATTAAATGGTGGCAAGAAACAGCCTCTCAAACACATATTTACCTTGAAGCTTTTAACCTTGCTATTAAAGATTTTGCACGTCAAATGAACTTTGAAAGGCTTAAAGATTACAGTAACAAGCTCAAGGATTATTCACTGCTTGATGAGGCAAGGTTGTTGTTTGAAGCTTACTTCTATTGTTTTTCAGAGGAGACTAGAAAACAAGCATGGCAGGAATTTAATAATTTTATTATCTAATTACCCAACTCATGTTATGATTTTTCGATTAAATATAATTAATGACAGTGTTACACTTGACATGAGTGCAGCGAGGTGGATGTGGCGGTTATGCATATTAAGCGCGATCGCAGTAGGAAAGTTAATTATCTTACCTCAAGTTGCTGTGGCAACAGAAGTTCTATTCAGTGGTGTAGAAAATAAAGGTACGATTTTCATCCTGAGTGTTGATAGTCCTTCATTATCAACTACTGAACCTGTCGTACTAACTCAAATTCCTTCCCCAGTCACGCCGACAGTTCCCGAACCGCCTCCAACTCCAACTCCTTCACCAAATGAAGAACTGCTGCAAACACCGCCTGCTGACTCTCCCACACCACAAGAAAACCAAGAAATTCCAGGGACATTTATAGTTAAGCAGTTTGAATTTATTGGTAATACTGCTTTTAGCGATAAAGAATTAGCGCAAGCAACTCAGAAATTAACAGGTACACCCATCACTTTTGCTGAACTGTTGCAAGCTGAAGAAATTCTTAGAGAAAAGTATACTGATGCAGGCTATATTAACTCTGATGCGGTGATTCCGGCTGGACAAAAATTTATTCGGGATGGGGGAGTTGTCAAAATTCAAATTGTGGAAGGGGGTATTGAAGCCATTCGCGTTCTGGGTACGCGCAGGCTTAACCCTGGATATATTAGTAGTCGGTTGGCAATAGCTACTCAAACACCATTAAATAAAAATCGACTATTGCAGGCTTTACAACTATTAAAACTCAACCCTTTAATTAAAACTGTTTCTGCTAATCTTACTTCGGGAGCGCGTCCTGAGTTAAATCTGTTGGAAGTAACCGTTGAAGAAGCAGACTCCTTCAAGACAAAATTGTTTGTTGATAATGGACGTGCGCCTAGCGTTGGTAGCGTTCGTAGAGGTATCCAAATTAACGAAGGTAATTTTTTTGGCATTGGAGATGCACTGCAAGCAACTTACACTAATACTGATGGTAGCAATGCTTATGATGTTAACTATACTGTTCCGATAAATCCCAATAACGCCACAATTAGGGTAGCGTATAGTACAAGCAACACAGAAGTAACCGAACCTCCTTTTAATCGTTTAGATATCTTAGGAGATTCGCACTCCTTAGAATTAAGCTTTCGTCAGCCGTTGTTTCAAACCCCTACAGAAGAGTTTGCTCTTGGTTTAACTATTTCGCAACAAGAAAGTCAAACTTCGTTATTAGGAGTTGACTTTCCTCTTTCTCCAGGTGCGGATGACGAAGGTAAAACCCGCATCTCTGCGTTGCGATTTTTTCAAGAATGGACAACCCGCAACCCAACAGAAGTATTTGCTTTGCGATCGCAATTTAATATCGGTATTGATGCATTTAATGCCACAATCAATAATAAACCACCCGACAGTCGCTTTTTTAGCTGGCGTGGACAGAGTCAATACGTGCGGCTGATCGCACCGGAAACCTTACTGTTACTTCGTTCTGACTTGCAATTCGCAGGTAGTGCGATTGTACCATTAGAACAATTTGCGATCGGTGGCTTTGGCAGTGTCAGAGGTTATCGACAAGATTTGCTATTGACAGATAACGGTGCGTTTTTATCGGCGGAGGTACAAATACCAATTCTCAAAGTACCAGAATCGCAAGGGGTTTTGCGAATTGCGCCATTTGTTGATTTTGGCGTAGGTTGGAACAGTTCAGGAGACACAAGGACAAATAGTAATACTCTGCTAGCGACTGGTTTGGGTTTGCAATGGCAAATGGGTAACTCTTTAGATGTTCGCTTGGATTGGGGAATACCCCTAGTTGATGTTGGAGGGAGGAACCGGACATTACAAGAAAGTGGTTTGTATTTTTCAGTTAATTACAGTCCGTTTTAGAATTTTGGTATTTCCAAAACGGTACATTAATTTACTTTTCTTAAAATTAAGAGTCTAATATCAAATCCGTTTGATATAACGGGACTTAAACATTTTTAATCCAATCGAGCATTGGTGGTCGCAACTGAAAGCTTTTTTACGTCAGTTTTCCCCAACAACAACAAAGATGGTTGATACGCTGATTGCAACCGCACTTGATTTATTTAATCCCAAGCATCTAAAAAATTGGTTTACAAACTGTTGTTACTGTACCTCATAAACCTGAAATCTGCTGTATTATATTTGTGAGTAATACCTGATGAACAAAATGCAAAACTTACAGCAAATAATATTATTTGGATGCACTTTTTTAATATTTTTTAACAAAACCACTAACGCTCAAATCATACCTGATAATACATTGGGTGCAGAAGCCTCCCGACTCACACCAAATGTCTTAATTAATAATATAAATGCAGACCGTATCGATGGTGGTGCAGTTCGTGGTAGCAATCTTTTTCATAGTTTTAGTCAATTTAATATTAGCGATGGGCAAAGAATTTATTTTGGCAATCCATCGGGAGTAGAAAATGTTCTTTCGCGGGTAACTGGTAGTAGTGCGTCGAATATTTTCGGGATTTTAGGCGTTGATGGCAATGCGAATTTGTTTTTGATAAATCCGAATGGGATTTTATTTGGTGAGAATGCAAGGTTAGATGTGCGGGGTTCATTTGTCGGAAGTACTGCGAATGCTGTGCAGTTTGGGGAACAGGGGTTTTTTGATGCAACGAATCCAGAAGCACCACCTTTATTGACTATTCAGCCTTCAGCATTGTTTTTTAGGAGAATTAATGCTAATTCTCAGGGAATTACCAATCGCACTCGTCCGAATGCTAATGATGCTGCACTTGCTAGTTCATTTGCACCGCAACAAGGAAGTCGTTATTGGGTAGGTGGAAATATCACATTTGATGGTGGTCAATGGGGTGTGGTGAATAATCGTGCAGAATTAGGGGGACTTGCTGAAGTCGGTTCTGTTGGGTTGATTGGAAACGGTAATCAAATGCAGTTAGCCTTCCCTGAAGGTGTATTAAGGGCGGATGTAGTGTTTAAAAAAAACGCCTTTCTTTTGACAACAGCAGGGGGGTCAATTACGGTAAATGCTAATAATATCAGCCTTTCTGAACGTAGTTTTATTACTTCAATACTTCAAGCTGGAGAAGGTCAACCTGGTGTGGCTGCGGGAGATATAGTAGTTAATGCAACTGGGAATGTCACGCTGGATAATCTCAGTAATATTGTAAGTTTAGGTTTGGAAAATTCTTTGGGCGATACAGGAAATATTGCAATTAATGCCCAATCTATTCGCCTGACAAATCAAAGCCAAATTGGTAGTAATGGTTTGAGAAATCAGGGAAATATTATTTTAAATGCTAAAGATAATATCACCCTTGATACCAATAGTATTATTAATACGACTGGAAACTTGAATTCGATAGGTAAATCTGGTGATATTACAATTGCATCAGGAAACATGAATTTAAGCAACCAATCTGGAATTAGTTCTGCCAATATGGGACAAGGGCAAAGTGGAAAAATAACCTTAAAAGTTCAAGAAGGCATTTCGCTGACTAGTGGAAGTCATATTACAAGCAGTTCTTCTGCATCTGTGGTTGGTGGAGTTAATAATCTGCCTAGTGGTAATATTGAAATCAATACGAAAACCCTCACACTTGATGATAGTAATACATCTATCACTTCTTCAAATATTGATGAGGGAAGGGGTGGTGATATTCGCATTGTCGCCGATGATTCAATTTTATTAAATGGTTTTGGATCAATTTCATCTTCCAGCACTGGGAAAGGTGATAGTGGAAATATCGAACTTCAAACGCCATCGCTTACGCTTATTAACGGTGGAAGCATTGGTACTCAATCTTCAGGACTTGGTAATAGTGGCAATTTATTAGTTAACGGTTCAGACTCCGTTAGCTTGAGTGGCATAATAACATCTACTAATCCACAAACAGGAGAAGCGATCGCTGTAGGCAGTGGACTAACAACTAGTGCTTTCGGTACTGGAAATGGTGGACAATTGACTATTAATACCCAACGATTGAGTATTAACGATGGTGGATATATTACCACTACAAGTGGTGAGTTTGGTCGTGGAGGAAATTTGACCATAAATGCCAAGGACTTTATGGAAGTTGTGGGGCGCTCACCCAATTTGGCGAGCCGTGTTTCTACCAGTACACTTGGCTCTGGAGATTCTGGGAGCCTCAACATTAATACTAGTCGATTAAGTATCCGTGATGGAGCAGAAGTCATAACTTTGACACCTGGTACAGGGAAAGGGGGAGACTTAACCATAGATGCAAAAAACTCAGTGGAGGTTATCGGTGGTTCATCTAGTTCCCCTAACAATCGCAGCATTATCTCTACAACTGCTTTTGTTGGCGATACAGGAAACATGAAGATTAACACTGGTAGTTTCAGCATCCGTGATGGAGGACAAGTTACTACTTCTACTCTTGGTCAAGGTCAGGGAGGTAATTTGATTGTTAATGCTGACCGTGTAGAACTCATTGGTGCTTCTGCTGACGGTCGTTTTTTTAGTAGCTTAATTTCTGCTGCGATTCCAGGTTCAACTGGAGATGCAGGAGATTTGACTATCACCACCAAAGATTTATTTCTGCAAGGTGGAGTACAGGTGAATGCTGGCACATCTGGCAGAGGTAAGGGTGGAAATTTGACGATTAACGCCCAAGATTTATTTGCACGGGATGGGGCACGGGTATTTACTGGTACATTCGGAGCAGGTCAGGCAGGGGATTTAAGAGTCAATGCCTCAAATAAAGTAGAACTACTTGGTACATTTGTTAATGGTTCTCCCAGTGGTTTAATTGCTTCTGCCGAAAGAGGTTCATCAGGAGATGGAGGAAATTTAAATATTACAACTCAAAATTTACTAGTGCAAGACGGGGCACAGGTCTTGGCAAGTACGTTCAGTTCTGGTAAAGGGGGAGATTTAACTGTAAATGCTTCAGAAAGCGTGCAACTGATTGGTCAGTCAGCTAATAGCGATTTTCTCAGTGGCTTGTTCGCTTCTTCTGAAAAAGATGCAACTGGAAATGCGGGAAATTTAACTGTAAATACCCAACGTTTACTGGCGCGAGATGGGGCGCAGGTGATAGCTGCCACATTTGGCGCAGGAAAAGCTGGAAATGTGACTGTAAAAGCTTCAGAAAGTATACAACTGATTGGTAAGTCAGCCAACAACCAATTTGCCAGTGGTTTATTTGCTTCTGCTGAAAGAGACTCAACAGGGGATGCAGGAGATTTGAAGGTGGATACCCAAAATTTATTTGTAGGCGATCGCGCTGGGATATTTGTAAATAGTCTCGGAACAGGCAATGCAGGTATTATGACCATCAACAGCGATCGTATCCGCCTAGATAACCAAGCTTCTCTCAACGCTAACACCCGCAGTCCCAACAAAGACCCCAAACGCGAACAAGCCACAATTAATCTCAATACTGGCGCTTTAATGCTCAGTCGCAACAGCAAAATTATCACCGACGCCACAGGCGAAAACGTCATTGGTGGTAACATTAACATCAACGCTGATGTCTTAGCAGCTTTACAAAACAGTGATATTAGCGCCAATTCTAGCAATTTTCGCGGCGGTCGTGTGAGAATCACTTCTCAAGGCATCTTCGGTACTCAACCCCGCAATTTTTTAACTACAGAAAGCGATATTACTACTAAAGGTGCAAGCCCCACTTTAAGTGGTAGTACGGAAATAAATCAACCCAATATTGACCCTAGTCAAGGATTAGTGGTATTACCTCAAATTATTATCGATCCAGATGCCTTGATTGCTCAAAATCCATGTTTGCAGGGTGCGGGTAGTCAATTTATTGTTACAGGAAAAGGAGGACTGCCACCAAGTCCCAACCAAGTGCTTGGTGACGAAGCTATGCAAGCTGATTTAATCGAACCTGATCCTATGACTCTAACTCAAGGGAAACCACAAACAGATGAAGGAAAAAATCCTAGCAACGAAAAACCTATATCTAGAAATAAAATTATCCCGGCTCAAGGGTGGATTATTAATGAACGTGGTGAAGTTATTTTGACGGCGTATGCTGCCAATGGCATGGAAACTCAACGAGAAGCGCATAGTAGCAATGGTTGTTCTGTGCGTTGAGATCAGGGAGTAGGGGAGGCAGGGGGGCAGAGGGGCAGAGGGGAAAAAATTACAACTGACAAGTGACAAATGACTAATTACAAACGCCGATCGCATTTGCTCATTTTGGTAATCATAGCGTTTTTGATGGCGATGCCTACAGCGACCAAAGGTAACGCAACTGCACCCGTTATCGCTCAAGTTGCAGATAAAGCACCTATTGTCCAAATACAAAATCAAAGTTTACAATTAGCAGCCAAAGCCAAATCCTTATACCAAGCTGGAAAATGGAAAGAAGCGGCGGATGTTTGGCAAAAGACAGCTAATGCTTTCGCAACTGCGGGCGATAAAACCAACCAAGCAATGGCATTAAGTAATCTTTCGCTCACATATCAACAATTGGGAAACTGGCAAGCTGCACAACAAGCAATTACTACTAGCCTAAATTTATTAAAAACATCTGGTCAATCTCAACAGCGAATACTTGCTCAAACACATCCATCTTGAGTAATTGATTCTGCAAGGAGCATGAGGAACGCGGCATGAACCAGGCTAACAACGTACTCGAAAGCATATATCAGCCTGACCTAGAAATAATTAATCAGCCTGAGCTCGAGTTAGAAGAACTCTTAATAGACGAAGAAGAGGACTTGCTGATCATCGATGAAGGTGAAGACGAATTTTTAGAGCCTCAGTCTGATGAGGACGACGCAAAGTCTGGAAAAGCCGCTAAATCGCGTCGTCGGACACAAAGCAAGAAAAAGCACTACACCGAAGATTCAATTCGGCTTTACTTGCAAGAAATTGGTAGAATTCGTCTGTTGCGGGCAGACGAAGAAATCGAATTGGCGCGGAAAATAGCCGATTTGCTGGAATTAGAGAGGGTGCGCGAAAGACTCTGTGAGCAATTAGATCGCGATCCCCGAGATAGTGAATGGGCAGAAGCAGTGCAACTGCCATTACCAGCTTTTCGTTATCGCCTCCATGTTGGTCGCAGGGCCAAAGACAAGATGGTGCAATCTAACCTCCGTCTTGTAGTTTCAATTGCTAAGAAGTACATGAATCGTGGGTTGTCGTTCCAAGACTTAATTCAGGAAGGCAGTCTCGGTTTGATTCGTGCGGCTGAAAAATTTGACCACGAAAAAGGTTATAAGTTCTCTACATACGCTACATGGTGGATTCGTCAAGCAATTACCCGCGCGATCGCCGATCAATCCCGCACAATTCGTCTTCCAGTTCACCTTTACGAAACCATCTCTCGGATTAAGAAAACTACCAAGTTGCTATCCCAAGAAATGGGTCGCAAACCCACTGAAGAAGAAATCGCCACTCGCATGGAAATGACCATTGAGAAGTTGCGGTTTATTGCTAAATCTGCCCAGTTACCCATTTCATTAGAAACGCCCATTGGTAAAGAAGAAGATTCTCGATTGGGCGATTTTATTGAATCTGATGGTGAGACGCCAGAAGACCAAGTTTCCAAAAATCTTCTGCGCGAAGACCTGGAAAAAGTCCTTGACAGTCTCAGCCCTCGTGAACGGGATGTACTTAGACTGCGTTATGGTTTGGATGATGGTCGGATGAAAACACTTGAGGAAATCGGCCAGATTTTCAACGTCACCCGCGAACGGATTCGTCAAATTGAGGCGAAAGCACTCCGCAAGTTGCGTCATCCAAATCGCAACAGCGTTCTCAAAGAATATATTCGGTAGTCATTAGTCATTAGTCATTAGTCATTAGTCATTAGTCATTAGGCTTAGAGGATGTTTGAAAAGTCTAATTTATTACTAACCGGGCGACTAGAAGTCGCGGCTACACAAACAAAACCTGCCTACGCAGGTTAAAAACTTTAATTTTCTCTTAGTCCACGGAGGTGGACGAGAGTTTGTGTAGTAGCGAATTCTATTCGCCCAATACTTTATAAACACCCTCTTAGACAAATGACCAAGGACAGATGACAAATGACAAACAAATAAAAAACCTGGTAGTGAATTAGCACTCCAGGTTTTCTTATTTATAGGTCATCTTAGATATTGAACGCACCGCCAACCAAATCTTGCGATTATGGTTGGGTATTCTTGCGCTTTTGAAGCCAAAAGACTTCTAAGCGTTCCCAGACATACTGGCGTCCTCAGTGCATCGTAGAAACTTTTGTCTACGGAAACCCCAGAAAAACTAGCAATTCCTAAATAAATAATTGCTGTAAATGGTCGTGCCTCTACGAAATTTCGCTTTGCCGTACCAGTATTATTCTACTACAATGAAGATTCACTTTTATTTTGGTTCTCCCTAACCCCACCTAAAATATAAACATTTCCAAGTATTTTTAGGTGGGGACTGCGGGAGAACATTTCTGTTCAAACTTACAGGATGCCCCAAAAATGTAGAAAGCCTTGACCAGAAAAAAGTTCAACCAAAATGGCTGCTGAAAAGCCAATCATTGCTAAACGACCGTTCCAAATTTCTGCTTGTGGGGTAAAGCCCCAACGCCAAGCGTTGCGATCTTCAATTACAGGAGTGGTGACTTTTGTTGTGCTTGCATTTGTCATGGTTTTAACCCCGAACTTATTTTTTAAGGTTTATTGCCTTATGTAAACTAATATAACAATCTTTTTCATAATTGCAACACTTGTTTATACTTTTATTACTAAAGCTAGACACCAATAATTAGATACATAAATAAAAAGCAAATACATCTATTGAAAGATAGAGCTACTGAAGATTAAGATAACGTGAGTTCGATGGATCATATAGTGTGCGTTTAGTTAGCCGTAAACAAAGATACCTCCCTGGTTTTACTACGCAAAACTGTCCCTCTCCGATTCAAAGAGGGACAGACTTCAACTTTTATTACAAGCAGGGAGAGATTTATGGAACTCACGTTAAAATTTATACTTTCAGGAGTACAGACGTGTCACTTAAAAAATTGTTGTTTCCATGTCTTGCACTAGCTGTCCTGATTGTTGTGATATTTGGTTCTGCTACCCTTGCACAGAGTGGGGTTGCAGCAGCTTGGGTGCAAGCATCTCCTCCTCAGTCATGCTCTTCTGTATGTTACAGAGAGTCTCTTAACGCAGTCCTGCAAGTTGGCTTCTCGCAAGTTAAACATCACTCTAATTTACGATCGCACTTCGGCAACAGTAATGATTTTTTCATCGCGGTTGAGTTGGAGAATGCTTTCACCTTTCACATCTCTACCTAAGATCGGCACTGTTTCCACAGGTATCCGCACTACTCGCTCCTTATTGGTCACTAAAGCTACCTCGGCAGAGACGTTGGCGTAGCCCGCCGTTCGCGTAGCGTCTCCAAGAGTTGGCATCGCTATAACCATACCAGCTAACTTGTCAGTTTTGCTAGCAAATTTCAGCGCTTGCGTGCCTAAATCGCCGCGATTAGCGGCTCTCAACTGACTCGCAGCCATCCGCTTGGCATATCCTTCTTGAGTAACTAGCAGTAGTTGGTCATCTTTACCGACAGTCACACAGCCAACCATTTGCTGATTTTTCAATAACCGAAATGCTTGTAAACCCATCGCAGTGCGACCCATAATCGGTAATTGTTCATCATTGACTGCAAAGCGCAACAGTCGCCCACCGGAACTAGCTAAAATTAGATGCTCCCCTGGAGTGGTGAACTGGGTAAATGACAATTCATCATCCTCTTTGAGCTTCAAAATCGTAATTCCGCGCCGAGTCAGGTTAGTAAATTCTTCCAGAGACAGACGCTTAATTCGTCCTTGTTTTGTTAGGAGAATCATCTGCTTAGTTTGGAGATTTTCCGGCAGCAAAAAGCGGCTGACCACCGCTTCTTGAGCGCCTTGAGCAGTACTACTGAGCATAGTAATCAAAGGTTTTCCCCGTGGAGAACGCCCAGTAGTTAGAGGAATTTCTCCCACATTCACCGGATAGACTTTGCCGCCACCAGTTAGTATTAGCAAGTCTTTCTCGGTGTTGGTCAACACAGTTTGGATAATGAAGTCATGATCATGCAGACCGTTTTCACCTTTTGACTTTCTCCCAGATGGCTGGGTGCGGCGGACATAACCCCGTTGAGTAAATTCTAAAATCGCTTCCTCTGCTGGTTCAGAAGATTTAAGTTCCTCCTCCTCTGCCCTAGACTTCTGCCCCTCTGCCCTAGACTTCTGTTCCTCTGCGCTAAACTTCTGCTCTTCTGCGATTTTTGTCCGTCGGGGATCGTTGTACTTGCGCTTGAGCGATCGCAAATCTTTTTTCAGCGCCTTCAATAATTCTCGGCGATCGTTGAGTAATTGCTCCAATAAACTAATTTGTCCACTTAGCTGCTCAAATTCTTGCTGCAAGTTTTGCTGTTCTAAACTAGTGAGGCGGCGCAATGGCATAGCCAGAATTGCATCTCCTTGTACCTCACTCAACTCCAATTGGCTACAAAGATTAATTTTTGCCGTACTCCCATCGGGAGCTTGTCGTAAAATTTCAATTACCTCATCCAAATTCGACAGCGCTTTTAGCAAACCTTCTACCAAATGCACACGACTTTGAGCCTTACCCAACTCGTAATTGTAGCGACGGTTCAGCGTCTCTTCTCGGAAACTCAAAAACTCCTGCAACAGTTGACGCAAACTTAACTGGCGGGGTTGTCCATTCACTATTGCTAGGAGAATGGCCCCAAAAGTCATTTGTAAAGCAGTTTGGTGATATAAATGCTGGAGAACTTCTTGGGGATTGGTATCGCGTTTGAGTTCAATTACCACCCGCATCCCTTCGCGATCGCTCTCATCCCGAAGATCAGAAATTCCTTGCAAGCGACCTTGATTTACTAAGTCGGCTACCTTCTCAATCCAGCCTGCCTTATTCACTTGATAAGGCAATTCTGTAATAATAATTGCCGTCCGTCGCTTGCTTCCCCTAGTGGCTGGAATTTCCTCCAGAGTGGCGACTCCCCGCAGCACAATCCCACCCTTACCTGTAGTGTATGCTTCCCGAATTCCCGCCTCACCGATTATTTCCCCACCAGTGGGAAAATCTGGCCCTGGAATTAGCTCAAATAACTTTTCGTCTGGCAAATCTGGGTTGTCGATTAAGGCAATTAACCCATCGACAACTTCCCCCAAGTTGTGCGGTGGAACATTTGTCGCCATTCCCACCGCAATACCAGAACAGCCATTGAGCAACAGAAACGGCAATTGAGCAGGTAGCACCGTTGGTTCTTGCTGGGAATTATCAAAGTTCCCGACAAATTCCACAGTTTCTTCACCAATTTCTGTCAGCATTCCCTCATAACTGATGGGTGCGAGGCGCGTTTCTGTGTAGCGCATCGCTGCTGGCGGGTCATTATCGACACTGCCAAAGTTACCGTGTCCTGCTAGTAAAGGATAGCGGCTAGAAAAATCCTGCACCAGCCTGACTAAAGCATCGTAAACTGATTGGTCGCCGTGGGGATGGTATTTACCCAACACATCACCCACTACACGGGCACATTTTCGATAGGGTCTATCTGGTACTAAACCGAGTTCGTGCATGGCATATAGAATCCGACGATGCACTGGTTTTAAGCCATCACGCACGTCTGGTAGCGCTCGCCCGACAATCACGCTCATGGCATATTCTAGATAAGACCGTTGCATCTCAGTGTGCAGGGCTGTTGTAATTACCTGTCCCGTTGAGAGAAGGTTTAACTGTTTTGCCATGAGTTTTTTCCCTGAAGTTTAACTACACAAAAGCTGATAGAACTCAACACTGCGGCAACCAGAGCATAACGGATCAAATAGGATTGATCACAAAATTTTGATAGTCACACAACAAAAAGCACTAGTATCATCCTTGATGACAAGGATGCACATTGACTATTAAAAAGGATGCACATGAGTATAATCTACATAAACTTAGTAGCTATCATACTTTCCATGATTGCATTTGTTAATTTTGAATTCTGGAATTCTGGAATCCTCTCACCTCTATAACTAAAATTCTCATGAAAACTGTTTTAATTGTCGAAGACGATCTAATTAATGCTCGTGTTTTTTCCAAAATTTTGTCCAAGCGTGGCGGCTTGGGTGTCAAACACACCGAAAATGTCGAAGAAGTCATAAAAATTGCCCAATCAGGAGAAGCCGACCTGATTTTGATGGATGTTTCTCTGTCTAGAAGTGTTTATCAAGGTAAATCTGTTGATGGAATCAAGATTACACAAATGTTAAAATCTGATCCAAAAACAGCAAACTTACCTGTTATTTTGGTGACAGCCCATGCTATGGAAGGCGATCGCGAGAACTTTCTCAAGCAAAGCGGTGCTGATGGCTACATTTCTAAGCCAGTTGTTGACCATCAACAGTTTGTTGAGCAAATCATCGCACTTCTACCCACAGACGACAACTAAGAATTAACAACTTATTTCCGGAATACTCGTCCGCCAATGTTTTTGGGCGAGTATTCCTGTATTTCATAGTATATGTGTACTATATAAAGGTACTGCTAGGCAAGTGGAAAAAAGGGGAGTTAGGAGTTAGGAGTTATAGCGGTTCTCAATTGCATGGAATACAGACCTAACCCCCAGCCCCTTCCCTTGTAGGGAAGGGGAGTAAGACTCAAAGCTTCTTTCCTTTTAGAAGAGAGGAATGGAAGTGAGGTCAGAGTGTATTGCTTCCATTCTAGAAGCGCTATAAGAGTAAAAGTTATTCTTCTCCTGCCCCCTGCCCCCTGCCCCCTGCCCCCTGCCCCCTGCCTCATCCCCCTCATCCCCCTCATCCCCCTCATCTCCCATTCCCCACTCCCTAATCCCCAAGAGTTTGCTGTTTGACGTGTTCTAAAAACTCTTCAACTGTACCTGTTTTCCCCTGATTACGAAGACGTATCGCCATTGCATGAATAGCATCCTCGTCGTCTCTATGAGCCAAGATGTACTCTCTTAGGTCTATATAGGCGTGTACATTTTTGTTAATTGTTGACAAATTCTGTACATCACCGTGTTCTGCTCTGGTGTCGGTTCCATTTCACCTCCTTGAGTGGATAAGTGTCCAGTGTTGGCTAAAAATCCTCTGCTTGGGCATCCGCTAATAAAGTTTTGTAAATAATTTGAATTACCCCTGTCTCTAACTCCGATAACCCATCAGGCAAGTAAGGGGAGGTTAGTTAGGTACTGTCATGATATTTAAACCTAAACTGATGGGGTCTGGATGACCTCTATGTGTAATAAGATTATTGCTCCCTCTCTAATTTGCTTGCTTCAGGCTGCTTTAAATAATCCAATTGAAAGGAGCAAGCTATTACAGCAACAAGAACAGATCCGGGAAATCATGAACGATATTCCTGCTCGTGAATGGCTATTTGAGCAAATATGTCAAACTGATGACCCCAGTCAGGCAAAGAAGCTCATTATTGATATGATGTGGTCTTCCAAGTTAATTTGGCATGGTGGAGGGATATCACCGGATGTCTATGGTGAAGCCCGATCGCGAACCTGGGTATGGTTTACGGAAAATCTATGTTCCACGTATAAACCAGCACTAGCAAGCTTTGTCACCTGGTTTAACCAAAGGCTGAAAGGGATGATTCAGGATGTCATTCGAGAAAGAGCTAAGGAAGAAAGAAGACGGTTAAATCTTCCAGCAGATGAAGAAGATAATGAGTGGATTTATCCTCCTGCGCCAGAGCCTGATCGTTGGCATGAAACAATCCAAGAATGGCTAGAGTTAGTGCGAAATAATCCGCATCTGTTGATCAATTGTCGAATGCAGAGTCATGCCAATGTCAACTGTCAGGTCTTGTTGATTCATATCTTGAAGGTGTTGGGCGATTCAGGGGAGTTTTCTTGGAATGCGATCGCCCAAGAGTATGGAGTTGAACCGTCGGCGCTGAAGAGATTTTGTCGGACACGATGTTTCCGTATTTTCAGACAGTTATTGCCTGAATAAGATTGCGAAAAGTTACTAGACGTTTTCTTTGACACTAATCATGATTGATACTCCAGTAAAATTCATTCCGATCGCAATTCCGATTACGGGGACTGACCGCAAGCAGGCTTACCAGTTTGCCCAACAACAGCCAACCCAAGAGCGATCGCAACAAGTTTATCGGAATACGCTAGCTGTGTTAGTAACTGGGCGTTATTTGCAACTGCTGGGTATCGATACTGATTTAGAAGTCAGTCATAGTTGGAATCCCCTCGATCGCCTGTTAGAAAACATTGCAGACCTATATATTCCCAGTTTGCAAGGCTTTTTAGAGTGTCGTTCGCTTCAAAGGAGCGATCGCAAATGCAAAGTTCCTAAAGAAGTGTGGTCAGAACGCCTTGGCTACGTGATGATTCAACTCGATGAACCTTACCAAGAAGGGCAAATTTTAGGATTTGTGGAATCCGTATCAGTGCCGGAAGTACCACGCAGCTATTTCCAACCCCTCGATGTATTAGTTGATCGTTTGACATTAGAGCGATCGCCACAACCAATGGTTCAACTCAGACAATGGCTCAAACGCATATTTGAACCTGATTGGCAACCCCCAAAAGACTTGCTCAACACCATCAGAGGACTGACTCTACAATTTTGTGAGCCACAGCCTAAACGAGGTGAAGTGAATTCAGTCCTCATTCGCCAACAGGTTGAACAACTCTATCGCCGACAGTCTTGTGATCTGGTGCAACCCATTCCGCTTAACCTCAATCCTCAGGAAGCTTTGGTAAATCTGATCCAAACTACTCAAGATGATGAAATTCGCTGGCAGTCGGCTGAGTTTTTATGGGAACTAGATCCTCAACATCCTGACTGTCCGGTGATCAGTGCCAAAGATTTAGGAATTT
The DNA here is from genome assembly GCF_020829445.1 of Nostoc sp. CHAB 5836. Taxonomy (GTDB): domain Bacteria; phylum Cyanobacteriota; class Cyanobacteriia; order Cyanobacteriales; family Nostocaceae; genus Nostoc. The sequence continues at coordinate 60,709 of NZ_JAIVFV010000003.1, read as the reverse complement.
ATCTGATCGGGCATCCTATAGTATTAATGGTCGGTATTTTGCCTAAGTCAGATGGCAAGATGTTAATTCTCCTGCGGGTGTATCCTCAGGGGCAACTGTCTCATCTGCCGTTGGGATTAAAGCTGATCGTGCTGGATGAAACCGGAAATCCGTTTTTTGAAGAAGTGAAATCGCGACAGCAAGATCATTATATGCAGTTTAAATTTACGGCAGACGGAGGCGATCGCTTCAGTGCCCGTGTTGTTCTCAATGATGCCAGCTTTACCGAAAGTTTTATTGTTTAACTTTCTCTTGCATAGCCAAGCTTAATCGTGCTTATCTAATAAATAAATTCTTTATCTCCAGGCACTATCGCGTTGTTGTCTGTCTATGGTGCAGTCCTCCTCTAGCCCTCAACTTCCTAAAAACGTCGCTGTCGTTCTCCGAATCAGTGCTGGTAGCTTCGTTGACGGTTTCTCTGTGTCGCTTCAGATTTTAGAAGATGGTCAAATTATTCAAGAACATGATGATTTGCCTCTTATTCCTGCTGCACCTGAAATACCGCAGTTATATCAAGAGTGGCAAAATATATCACTAGAGGGCAGTCGTCAACTGCAAGCGGTTTCTGGACAAGTAACGAACGTAGCCAATGTCGAAAATTGGAGACAAAGAACTCAAAGGCTAGAGGACTATTGTAGAAGATGGTTTCAAGATAGAGCGTTTAGCAGTTTGCGCGATCGCATTCGGGCAAATACCAGAATCAGAACCGATCAATCTGTGCCAATTATCATTAGATGTCCGACTCAAGATCAAAACCAAAATGAACTTCTGCGTAGGCTACCCTGGCACGTCTGGGATTTATTTACCAACCTACCCAATGGCGAGTTTGCTTTGTTCACGAACTTTCGTCGTCAAGTAGCCACTTTAGAAGCACCAGTCAGAGTTTTAGCCATTTTCGGTAGTTCTCAGGGTGGTTTGCAACTAGAAGAAGATCAAGCAGCATTAGAGATCCTCCAACAGCGTGGAGCAGAAATTATTAGGCAATCAGAGCCGAGTGAAGAAACTCTATCTCGCCTGTTATTTGATGAAGATTGGGATATCTTGTTTTTTGCCGGACATAGTTCCAGTCAGGGAACAAGTGGACAGATCCAAATTAGTCAGGGTAATTTTTTACCGTTACATGCGTTACGTCAAAGCTTAACGAGAGCGGTAACGAGAGGTTTAAAGTTGGCAATCTTCAATTCCTGTGATGGGTTAGGGATTGCAGATTTTTTGGCAGGGTTGAATGTGCCAGCTCTGATCGTGATGCGGGAACCTGTGCCGGATCGGATTGCGTGTCAATTCTTACTGTACTTTTTGAGGGAATTTTCTCAGGGTACACCTCTTTGTCTGGCAGTGCGTGAGGCTCGCGATCGCCTCGAATCTATACAAAGCATTTTTCCAGCCGCATCTTGGCTACCCGTCGTTTGCGTGAATCCTAATCAACCAGAGTTAGTTTGGCCTGTCTCAACTCCCCCGATACCCATCACGCGACCCGAATCACTACTATCGCGCTTGCGATCTTATTTCCGTCGTCATTATTTCATTACTATTGGATTTGCTGCCTTTGCCTTGATTGTAATCATCCCTCAAGCTAGTCCAATTGCGTGTCAGATTTTTCCCTCAATCTGCCAACCGCCAATTGCTGATAACAGAAAGAGCCTTGATCGTCAAAAGCCAATTGAGGATTTTATTAGCTATGGTGAAAAGTCAATTGCTAATAGCAAAGTACAACTGAGTGAACCATATCTCTCGTTAAAACTGCAAGGCATTAAAGCATTTTCTCAAGGTAAATATAAAGATGCGGTGAGCATTTTTGATGACCTCCGTAGTCAGGCACAACACAAAAAATCTGTTCCGGGTCTCTATAGTCAGGCACAACACAAAAAATCTGTTCCGGGTCTCTATCAAAAGGCTTTAGCAGCACTACAAGATCCGGAAATCCTGATTTATCGTAACAATGCTTTTGTGAATGATCGGCATATCCAAAACCCGAATTTGCCAATTTACACCATTGCTGTTGCCGCGCCATTGAATCTTGATGCCGGATTGGGTATCGTATTTGGAGTCGCTCAAGCGCAGGATGTAGCCGTCAAGCAGAAGATCAGCTTACAAGTCGTGATTGCTAACGATAGCAATAGCCCTGATCAAGCCCAGCAGGTTGCAGAAATCCTCTCCAAAGATGGCAAAATTCTCGCTGTGGTGGGGCACTACACTTCTCCCAATACCTGTGCAGCTTTGAAAGTTTATTCCCCAAAGGAGCTTGTGCTTATTTCTCCCACCAGCACCGTTGTTAACCTCCAATCGAATCCAAACTGCGGTGGCGATCCCAATAAAGTATTCTTTAGAACTGTTTCATCAACTCGAGTAGAAGCCCATAGTCTGGTACAGTATTTAGTCGATGATCTCAAAAAGCCTCAGCCAAAAGTGGTTGTTTTTTACAATAGCAAAGAGTCCTTTAGCAAAGATTTGTTTAATCAGTTTGTTCAGGTTATCAAAGCATTTAAGGGAGGTGTAATTGCTACGTTTGATTTATCTGATCTAAACTTCGATACTAGTCAACTTCCGCCGGAGGTGAAAGATGCAGATGCTTTGGCAGTATTGGCCGATGGGCAGACTAACGATACTGAAGCATTTCAAAAAGCAATCAATATCATCAAATTGAATAATGGAAAAAAACCAGTTTTAGGGTCAAATTCCCTATATCTCCAAGAAGTTATTAATCAGGCTAAAGATACCACAGTAAATCGCTTATTCCTTGCGGTTGACTGGCATCAAAAGCAATGTGGTGCAGCAGCGTTTGCAAAACAGATCAATGAATACTGGGGCGGTGATTTAAATCGACGGACAGCCTTAGCATATGAGGCTGTTCAAGCGGTGTTGCAAGCCATTAAATTATCATCAAATTCACCCGTGACTCGACAGGATATTCAGCAGAAATTGTCTGAGACAGGAATTATACCTGGGGTAGCAGCATCTAGTGCGATTATCGAAGGCTTCCCGATTAGTTTTGATGCGACGGGCGATCGCAGAGAATTTACCACTCGTGCGATCGTTACTGTAAATAATAAATTGAGGTTTGATCTCGTGAAAGACGTTCCTTGTCCTAAGTAGGTCGGGGCAATTAAAGTTAACTGGCTAAGGCTGTCATTTGTCATTTGTCATTTGTTACTAGTAAGGGTTTTAAGCTTATTTACGTTTCGTAACATACTTGGGTTTTTTCGCACCGACGTACTTAGATTTGTCTTGAAAGTTGGGTATGGGGCAATAGGTTTGGGTTAAAAAGAAAAGTAGAAAAGTAGGTTGGGTAGAGTGTAAGCGTTACTCAAGAAAGTCTTGAGGATGTTGGGTTTCGTTCCTCAACCCAACCTACGCCTACGCCTTGTCCCACATACGCTTTACCCCACCCCTCAATCCCCTCGCCGTGAACGGGGGGAGGTTTTAGCTCTACATTCTTTTTCACCAGATGTCTATTTGTTACATCGGCGATGGCATTTGTTACATCAGCGATGGCATTTGTTACATCGGCGATGGCATTTGTTATTTCGGCGATGGCATTTGTTACATCGGCGATGGCATTTGTTATTTCGGCGATGGCATTTGTTATTTCGGCGATGGCATTTGTTATTTCGGCGATGGCATTTGTTATTTCGGCGATCGCAATTGCTGATTGCCTTTATCCTAAAACAACTTAAGACAAAGACCTCTTGTTAGTTTACGAAGAAGCAAGCTTTCAGAGCCTATTTATAAAGTAAATATTAAGTAGGGTGTGTTACGGCTGTGTAGGAATTTGAGGGTTTGAGAAAGTTTAATTTAGCCGTAACGCACCATATTTTCAGGTGCGTTACGCGCTGCTTTAACGCACCCGACAATTTAAGGTTTACTTTATAAGTGGTCTCTCACCTGTCCAATACAATATTTGTTTGTAAAGTTACGTAAAAATTCGGGCGATTTTTACTCTAGCCTCCGATAGTCCTTTGTAGGGTAAAAAGCAATACGCTTGGGTTAAGAATAATTGTAGGTTGGGGAGCCACTTGTGTGAGCGGGTTTCTCGACTTGAGCAAAGTGGCGTTTGAACGCAGTTAAACCCAACAAAGGCTTGAAAACTACATAATTTAATTTTTTGGGCTTAACCCAAGTGTATTGGGGTAAAAAGCATTGTCTCTTGAGTCAATACTTTTCGGATAAGCGTAAACTACTCCCTGTTAGTCTCTTAGTTGGTTAAAGGGCAAAGGGTAAAGGTGAATTCAAAGCCTTTCCCTTTCCCCTTTCTCCCTTAACCGAAAAGTATTGGATTGCGTACCAATGAGGTGATGGAAGATTTATCCAAATACCTTTGCCTTAATTCGATTTAAATCAAGGAGAAACTCAAATGGCTATTATTAATGGCAGCTTTTTCAATGATGTACTCTTTGGCAGCAACGGTGACGACCTGATCGCTGGCTACTCCGTTGGCTCTGGTTTGTTTGATTACGACGGCTACGATACATTGTTTGGCTTTGCTGGCAATGATATATTGTTCGGCGGCAATCAGGATGACATCCTTTATGGCGGAGATGGTAACGATACATTGTTCGGCTCTACAAACAGTGGCTTAGTAGAAAACGACATCCTGGTTGGTGGTGCTGGTTCTGATACTTTCGTTCTTGGCGGTTCCTTCGGTGTTGGATACCAAGGTTTTGGTTACGCTACCATTACTGACTGGAACCCCTCTTCTGATTCGATTCTAGCCGGGGGTTTCTCTAGTCTATACTCTCTTGGGAATGCAAACTTGAGTGGCAATTCTGCTCTAGACACACAAATTTACTATGGCATTGACTTGATCGCTAACGTTCAAGACACTACCAATGTCATTCTCTCTATAGATTTCATCTTTGCCTAGTCAGCACTTTGTTCGCTTTCTAAATGCATTTTTGCTTAAAAGTTTGCGATGACGCACAGCCCCCGTAGTCAATGCGATCGCATTTGGGGGCATCGTTATCCAGAACCTTTGTAGAGATGTAGCAGTGCTACATCCAGGGCTATTTCATTCTAGACATAAACCACCCGGAACTGAAGTTCCGGGCTCATAACTAAAGTCCGTTAAAACGGACTATAACCCAATACGGTTCACTTAAGGCTAAAACTCTTTTTCTTTAACGTAGACGCACTCGCGTTTGCGTCTCCAAGAGTTGCGGCAAGCCGCAGGCTACCGCTCCAGATAAGGAGTTGCCAGTGCGCCCTTGCGGTTAAGAGACTTGTTCGCTCTTAGGGTTCCTGCAGGGTAGCAACTGGCGCGGCACAGAGAGAAGAGAGAAAGAGAGCGAAGAAATGCTTAACCCAAGTGTATTGGACTATAACCTTTTCTCAGTCGTCTTTAGACGACTTTTGCTATTAGACTCAGAATTCATTCTGAGGCGGGCTAGATGAGAATGAAATAGGCCTTATTTAATTGCATACTCTGCAAATGATTTCATCGTTTGCAAAAGCTTTGCTATCAACGAATTCATTAGACATCTGGTGAAAAAAAATGTAGAGACGTAGCACTGCTACGTCTCTACAAGGGTTCTAGGTAAGGCATATTTAATTTCTACCAGATGTCTATTACTTTCGCCGCCGATGCCAAACTGATCACGGCTAAAGAATGCGATCGCACATCAGCAATCCGTTTCCAAAATTAATTTCTACAATGATGACTCAACCGAGGGGCAATCCTTTTCGACTCTCTCACACTCAATTTTTAGTGGCTGGTTTATTAATTGGTTATATTAGCTTTGTTTTGTGGTTAGGAATACGTTTAATTGTTCTATTTAGCGGCGCAGTGATTGTTGGATTGGCGATCGCTTCTTGGTACGTGCAACTCGAAGGCCAAAAAATAAGCTCTTCAGCAACTTCCGCGAATTTACTGGAAAAAGATGTTTTTTTAAGTCATATCAGCTACTTTAATAACCGAATTCCTGATACTTCTCAAACTCTGTGGCGATCGGTTCAGCAACAAGCTCAAGCCATTGGGCAGATCGCGACACAAATTGCCCAACAGGAATCAACTTTCACTCCAGACTTGCTCGAAACATTGCACACTGTTCTAGATTTAGTTGACCAACTGGTGCAAGCATTGCAGGTTATTCAACAAGTGCAAACACCACGTTATCGAGAGTTGGCACAACAACAGTTACAAAGCAGCATGACTCGACTTCAGCAAACCCATGACCAGCTTCAGGAATTGCACGACCAAATTGCATTGGAAAGTTTGGAGCGGCGTTCACTTAGCGCTCCTGCTGTCATCTCGATCCGGCTGCAAACACTGATTGCGGAAAACGAAAGAGGAATTTTAGAAAATTAAAAACTGTGAAAAATTTGCCTTTCAAATTTTGCCTAGCGATCGGACTATGCTTGACATTTTTGTCCACTTGTACAATACCATCACCAATATCATCAATCAATTCATTTGAAAGTGCCGATCACTATCTAAGCCAACATCTTTTACCCAGTATTCAATTGGATTCACAGCTTGTATCTGACACCGCCGCCTATAATGCGGTGATTCCTCCACTAGCTGATTCTGTCCCCGATCCAAACTTCTTTCCTCTTTACGGTGCAAAGCCAAGCAACGATCCGAATATCGTGTATGTCGAAATCTACAGCTCGGCTGAAAAAGCGAATGGAGAACGACAGGATGAACGTTGGTTAATTGATGTTGTAGAAAAATTTAATCAGCAACCACAAAGGCTCAAGTCTGGAGAAGTCATTCAAGTAGGGATTCGGAATATTCCTTCTGGATTGGGCGCACAGATTTTAGCTGCTAAGAAAGGGAAACCCGCAGGCTACACACCAGCAACGGCTTTGTGGTTGGAGTTACTGAAAGCTGAAGGATTGCCACTACAAGCGATCGCACCTGCATTAGTCTCGAACCAAGCCATCTTTGCAATCCAACCCCAGGTGTATCAACAACTGGCTAAAGGTGGAGGGGTGACGTTTGATCGCTTGATGGATGCCATTCTCGCAGACAAAATCCAAGTTGGTTATTCCAATCCTTATATCTCCTCATCGGCGTTGAATTTTCTGCATACACTGCTTTGGCGTTCAGCAGGTCATACTCAAGATGGCAAACCATTAACTATTGCTGAACTAGAGTCTTCTCAAGTCAATTCAGTTTTTAGCACCTTCCAGAAACAAATCGCCCTCACGACGCCCACATACCTGGACTTAAAGCAAATTTGGATTCGTGATCCCCAAAAGTTTCAGGCAATTGTCATGGCCTACCAAAGCTATGTCAATCTGAAAAAACAGCCAGAATTTGCACAGCTTGCTTACATTCCCTTCGGTGTTCCTGAAAATTCGCCATTAGTTGGATTTGATTGGAATACGGCATCTGAGCGAGAAGCCCTGGAGAAATTTGCTGCCTTTGCTACCTCTGCACCAATGCAACAATTGGCTCAACAACAGGGATATGAAAAAACAGAGTATCTCCAGCGAAATCAATTTCCACCCCTACCATCTGGTGAAGTCCTCAAAGCCGCTCAGTCATTTTGGAAACAGCGTAAAGATGGTGGACATACAGTTTACATGGAACTGATTGTGGATACTAGCGGTTCAATGGAGCTAAACAACCGTCTGCAAGCGGTTCAGAAAGCGTTACGATTTGCCAGCCAACAAATTAACCGAGGTAATCAGATTGGGTTAGTGACCTTTAGCGATCGCCCCACTCGCCGGATCACCCTCGCTCCCTTCAACGAATTAGAACAAAAGCGATTATTTGCAGCCATTGACCAACTTCAACCTGATGGTGAAACTGCTCTCTATGATGGACTCGCTGTTGGTTTGGCAGATCTGATGGCAAAACAAAAAACTGATCCCAAGGGTCGATTTTATCTACTACTGCTCACCGATGGAAAACGAACCAACGGACTTGATTTTAGACAAATTAAGGATGTGATTAAGTACAGCCGTGTGAGAGTATATCCCATTGCCTACGGTGAAGTGAATCAGCAGGAATTAGAAGCGATCGCTGCGATTCGAGAAGGCAGTGTTTACCAAGGCACACCCGAAAAAGTACAAGTTCTGCTCAAAGACTTGTTTCAGACTAATCTCTGATCCAGTAATTTTAGAAAAATCACAACAATGAACCTCAACACGCAACTCCTCAAAACTTTAGGACTCAGTTGGTTAGTGTTTTTAATCACCGGAGTGCTGATCAGTTGGTTCTTTGCAATTCCGGCAATCACAATACTGATCGATCGCAGCTATTGTCCAGCGACAGAGTGGCAGCAGGTTGTTCAGACTTACACTCAACTTTATCAGCAGCACCAGCAACGTCGTTTGCAATTACAATCTGTCGTCTTGTTCAGCAGTCTAGGAGAGGAGCAGTTGTCAACTCCACCTGAGCCTAAAGTATTACAACAGTTATCGACTTACGGACGCCCGCAGCCACAACGGCAGTTGCAACTACAAAAAGACTATCCTCAAGCACAACTGTTGCAATGTACTCAATAATGGGGAGGGCTAGTAGGGAAGGGGTTGGGGGTTAGGTTTGACTTGCACACGGCATGAATTCCGAATTATTTTAACTCTCCACAATGTTACGATCCGTTGCTAGAGTTTGTGCGCCCGTTTGCATCATTTCTATATCTGATGGCGACCAATCGTGAGGCCCTTGACAGTGATGTGCTGCTAGCAATCCCCATAATCCTCTGGGAATCAAAATTGGTACAACCAAATTAGCACGAACCTGCATACTGCCCAGAAAATCTCGGTGACAAGACTCGATTGGCTCTAATTCAATATCAGCGATCGCTCTTATCCGTCCAGCTAAGTATAAAGCAGCATACTCATTGTTAAAACAATCATCTGGGCCAGTGGAACCAAGTATTGAGAATTCTTTAGAACTCAAAGATTCAAAAGTAACCTGTCCTTGCCACTGCCCGTAAAAATAATACAACACTACCCGGTCAACCTGAAGCGATTCTCTGAGTTGATTGGTAGTTTGGCGGACTAACTCATTTTGCTCTATTGACCTGACAAGGCGATCGAGCAATTTTTGCAACCCCTGTTTAGTGCGATCGCGGCTCTGGTTAAATTCTGAGTAAGGATGAATTTGCACGGTTCTCAAATTACGATTAGGTAAATGCTGCCGGATTTATATAGTAATTTATTAGACCTTATTTAAATACCAGGGCTATTTCATTTTATTTCTCCAGTATCCCAGCATTTTGGATCATTTATTTCTTGGATTACTCTAACGTAGTCCAACTACCAATGGTGCAATCTGGAGTACTGCAAACTGAGATTCGTTCTCGGTACAGTCTAGCCTCTTACTTTTATTCGCCACCCCGACTTATTGAGCCGATACCCAAAACAGGCGATTGCCCAAGGGGCAACGGCAAAGCCGAACGCAATTTATCTTTAAGCTTGATTTACTGCATCAAAGATTTGTGATACTTTGAGATTTAGTTGACTAAATTGCGGCGATACAACTAAATCATTACCAGAAAAGTTACCTATCTCAGTGTAAGTTTTGTCAATGAGTTCTAAGATTAATATAGTCTGAGCTTCGGGGTCAATAATCCAATATTCAGGAATCCCACAATCTTGATACTGCGATCGCTTGGCGATAAAATCTCTATCTCGTTGCAATTCTCCGGGACTAACCACTTCAATCACCAGTAGAGGCGGTAGCATCTCTAAGCGAATAGTGTTACGTTTTGCTAACTGCTGAATATGCTCTTGGCGAATAATTGTCAGATCGGGGTAACGGTTTCTAGGTTCTCCTCTGACTTCCAGTTCTAAACCATGTCCTCGCACTCTTCTATAGTCTAGTAGAGATGCAAATTGAATTAATAGAAACGTGGCAATCTCAACATTAATTCCTGACTCTGGAGGCATCTCGATTAACTCTCCATTAAACAACTCATAGAGTTTATCTGTGCCATCATCATAAGATAGGTATTCTTCAAAGCTTTGAAATCTATATTTAATATGTAGCATCAAGGTTACTCCATGATGAGTCTCAATGCAAGTTTAGCCGATCTTGCACTAGGCAAACGGAACTTACTGTGACGTAAAGCCCAGATTTCGCAGGTTAGTTTGAAAATCTTGGTATTTTTCATAAACCAACTATGACTTGTGTTTCAAGCATTGAACCTATATTCTGCACTCTGCGATCCCTTCGGTGAGCTACGCTAACGCAACTCTGGTAAGTGTGAAAGTTGAGGTGATTGACACTATTCTCAACAAACTTAGCCTGTTTGAGAGTAAAAACTTCGCTCACCCCCCATAGATGATAAAAAACGTGAATTTATTGCCAGGACTTAGTTGTAGCCGTTTTATCCCAATTCCGGTTTTGACAAAACAACCTGCGGAGGGCAAAAAATTGAGTATAATTAGGGCTTGCTGAATGTGGGGGTTTAAGAAGATAGCGTGTATACTTGCTAGAATCTCAATGCAGATATTAGAGAAAAATATGGGTAGTTTGGCTAGCGGTCGCCCTGGAGGGAACCCAGAATTTGGTAAGACTATTAAACGTGATGCGGCTGGGATTGAGCCTCTAGAGAAACTTTTAAATATTCGGCTTACGTCCTCGATGGATGAGGCGCTTAGGAATTTGGGCGATCGCAGGCTGGAATTTGTGCGGGAGGCGATCGCCCAGAAGCTGGGGCGGGAGTTGGCCGCCCAAACTGCTAAAACAGAGACAACTGAACTGGAGACTGAGCAGGGGCAACAACCTGACAACAGCCAAACCACCCAGCTAAACCTGGAACTGGCGACAGACCCCACGCTGACGGAACAGGTAGCGACCCCAAAAACACGGCGCAAGGCAGGACAGAACCCAGCGCGAAAGCAAGCGTTGCCCAAGAGCCAGACCCAAAACCGGAAAAACACCGCGACTGAGAACTAGAGGGAAGTAGGCCTTAAAATCTTTACTAGTGACCAATACTTCGACTTACCTCGACTTACTTCGACTACGCTACTTCGGCTGCGCGGTTCCTGAGCGTAGTCGAACGCGAGTGCGTCCCGCTCTTATAGCGATTCTCAATTGCATGGAATACAGACCTCAATACAGTTCAGTTAAGCAATTTTTTTCCTTCTCTTTCTACTCTCTGCGTCCTCTGCGCCTTGGCGGTAGCCTGCGGCAAGCCGAAGCGTCTACGTTAAAAAATTGACTTGGATAACAGAGTTTTAGCCTTAACTGAACCGTATTGATACAGACCTAACCCCCAGCCCCTTCCCTACTAGCGTTGGGGAGTAATATTCAAAGCCTCTCTCCTAAAAGGAGAGAGGAATGGAAGTGAGGTCAAACTGTATTGCATCCAAGCGAAAACCGCTATAAGGGCAGTACAAGTGACAGCCTTAGCCAGTTAGCTTTAATTGCGCCGACCTACTTATGATGTTTTTGTCTGGCAATATTGCTTAATTTGGCCTTTAAATTTGCCCATTTAATACCTGTTAGGCTGGGTAAAACAACATGAGCAGCTCCAACTCGTTCAATGGGGCCGAGTCCTACTGCCCACATACCAGCAGCTAAAGCAGCCTCAATGCCTGCTGCGGCATCTTCTACAACTACAGATTGCTCTGGTTCTAGTCCTAGCTGCTTGGCTGCGTATAGAAATAAGTCGGGTGCTGGCTTGGGTTGTTGTACACTGTAACCGTCAGCGATCGCGTCTACTTTGTCGGCAATGCCCAATCGCTCGATCACTGTGCGGGCATTTTTGCTAGCTGAACCAATACCAATTTTAATCCCCCCTTGCCGCAGTTCATCCAAGAGGGCGATCGCACCTGGTAACAAATCCTGGGATGTGATGTTTTCGAGCAATTTCACATAATAGCGATTCTTGCGCTCCATCATCTCCTCAATTTGTGCTTCCGAATAAAGTCTATTCCCAATAATCAGCATCAGGGAAGCACGACGCGAGACACCCCGCAGGGCTTCGTTAGCTTGTCGATTAAAGGGTATACCCTCTTCATCTGCTAGCTTCTGCCAAGCTAGATAGTGAAGTTCTGCTGTATCTGTTAGCACACCATCTAGGTCGAAGATGAATCCTTGGATGTTGAGTATTGGGGATTGGGCATCGGTTATCTGCGTTGTCTGCTTGTCTGGTTGTCTGCTTGTCTCCTTATTCCCATGGCCAATGCCCGATGACGCCAGTGGCCTCAAGTCGGGAAACCCGCCCACAGCGCTGGCTCCCCCATGCCCCATGCCCAATCCCCGATGCAGATCAAAGTCGTGCCATAACCCTTGCCAGTGCAGTTTAAACTTCAGGCGCGTCCAGCCTGGGGGTAGGTGGGGGTTGGCTACAGGGCCATTTTCGGTTATTTGGATGCCGCCGAATCCAAAAATTACAGCTTGCCAAATACCACCTGCACTAGCGCCGTGAATTCCATCGCTGGTGTTACCTCGGTTATCTTCAAGATCCACCATTAACGCCCGCATAAACTGTTCGTAAGCTTCCGTTGATTTGCCCAAATCTGAAGCTAAAATAGCTTGAACTGCTGGGCCAAGAGATGAACCATAGGTAATATCGGTGCGGGGTGCGTAGTAGTCCCAGTTGGACTGCAATGCCTTTTCGTTGTAGGGGAAATCTGCTGACTCTCGCATTAAATATAGTAGCATTAATACGTCTGGCTGCTTGATTAGTTGAGATTTATTAGTTTTCTCCATACCCAAGATGGCTTGGATGGAGCGATCGCGTGGTTCATGGTCTGCTAAGTTGATATCTTCCAATTGGAAAAATCCCTCAAACTGCTCGATTATTTCTGTTGATGGATCATCAAGAAACAATATTTTGGCGATGATATCTTGCCAGTGCGATCGCTCTTGGGAGGTGAGTTTTAGTTTCTGTTCTAGTTCGGTGACTCGTTCGGGGAATTTGTGAAACAGCCAATCATAAACTGCGATCGCTTTCTCTAGATGCCATTGCGCCATGCGGTTGGTAAAGGCGTTGTTGTGGACGAATTCATGATATTCATCTGCTCCGATCACTCCCCGAATTTCATACTTTTGGCGCTCAGGATTGAATTCGACGCGGCTACCCCAAAAGATCGCGGCATCCAAGATCATCTCTGCGCCGCACTTTTCCATCCAGTCATCATCACCAGTGGTTTGCCAATAGTTCCAAACGGCATAGGGAATATCTGCATTAATATGAATTTCGCGATCGCGGCACCAAATCCGCACGTCTTCACCATAAAAATCACTGCCGATAGCCCAACGTGGTGTCACTTCATCCCCGGTATCAGCACTTTCCCAGGCAAACATTGCCCCTTTATAGCCGTAATGGGCTGCCTTGCGTCTCGCTCCTGGTAAGGTGTGCCAACGGTAAGTGAGTAAATTACGAGCGATCTTTGGTTGGGTAAACAGAAACAAGGGCTGCATAAAAATTTCTGTATCCCAAAAGATATGACCACGATAGCCAAACCCGGAAAGGGTTTTAGCAGCAATGCTCACCCTGTCATCATCCCGTGGCCCAGCAATCAGCAGCTGAAACAGATTGTAGCGAACAGCAAAAGTAGCTGTGCTATCCCCTTCAATGAGGATGTCACTTTGCTGCCAAACCTCATCCCATGCCTCTTGATTGGCTTTTAGTAATGTTGCGTAGTCTGACAGGTGCGCGAGTTTTTCTTGAGCTGCTGCGGCTGGTGTTTCAATGTCCCGCGAGGTAAAAACTGTCACTAGTTTTTCCACCGTCACGGTCTGTTGTGCTTTAGCCAAGAAGTTTGTAGTCAAGCTAGGATAACCAGGTGCGGTACTGACTTGCAAAGATGCTTCAGTGCCTAATATTGTCACCTTAGCTGCCATACAGAGTTCAATTCGGGAGTTGCGGGTGCGGCGTTGCAACCAGATTCCTTCCTCAGTCTTACCCTGGTCTAGTCCTTCCCAGTGATTAAAACCCTGATTTTCTGGATAGCCGTTGATACTAGCTTGAACTTCGATTAACCCATCAAAATCTACTGGCGTTAAATGGCAGCGTAGTCCCAACACGTGTGGATCTGCAAGACTAGCAAAGCGTTCAAAACTGATATCTATAGTATTTCCACCAGGAGAGCGCCAACGCAAGGCGCGGATCAGTAGTCCTTGACGTAAATCAAGCTGGCGATCGTAACCCAATATCTCACCTTGATCCAGACGGAAGCGATCGCCATTGACAATCACTACCAAAGGTAGCCAGTCAGGGCAATTTACCAGTTCAGTGTACACCACTGGCACATCATCGTAGACACCGTGGATAAAAGTAGCTGGCAATGCATGAGGATAACCTTCCTCAAAACTGCCCCTTGTTCCCAGGTATCCATTGCCGATTGTAAAGACGGTTTCTTTGGAGTGCAATTGCTCAGGGTCAAACTGGGTTTCGATTAATATCCAGTCTGTGTATATAAAATGGCGAGAACGACCTTTTGTTTGCATAAGTTGGGATTGAGAATTGGGCACTTGTACTGAGCGACTTGTGGCAAGCGTTGTCGAGGTAAGTCGTTGGCGCAGCCTCTGGTAGAGTTAGTTGTATTGGGAATTGGGCATTAGGGACAGAGATGAATCCAGTTCCGAGGTGGATGAATCAGTCTCTTCCTCATCTCCCTCATCCCCCTCATCCCCCTCATCCCCCCATGTGTTTTTCCAAAATCTTTTCAACTCTGGGTTTATAAATGAGATGAAATAAGGTTTCCATGTACCGATCTCTAGCTTCGTTATTTTCGGGAGCAACCAAGTTCCAAAAACTAAACATTTTAGCAAGCAATAGTAATTGATTGCTATGTAAATGCCAATTATATTTATGATGAATTCGCTGACTCATCCATTCTGAAACTTCGTACCAGTATTCAGCACGAGTATCGCATTGTTCAAGGAAGTCTAAAATTTTCGTTGCTGTTCCTTCTAAATCTGTAGGATTAACATTAAATCGGTTTTCTTGGTTCTCGATAATTTCTAAAGAACCGCCAAATTGAGTCGCAAAAGTTGGCAAACCGGAAATCATCGCTTCCAAAATACTCCGACCGAAGGATTCAAAGCGGGCAAAATGGACATAAATCCCCTGAGAATCTGCAACTACTCGGTAGGCTTCGCCGAGTTCACTGCTGGGGATACGCATTCCCACCCAGCGAATCTTGCTATAAAGATGATATTGATCAATAATGTCGTGGAGTTTTTGAATTTCTTCTGCTTCTTCTGAGTTTATAGCTTCATCTGGATGCAGTTTACTACTTACAAGGATTAGGTTACAACGCTCTTGCAACGCCTGACTTTTACCAAAGCATTCAGCTAAACCAGTGAAGTTTTTGATTGAACTGATGGTATCAACGGCAAATATTGGTCGCTTATTAGGGTGATCTAAATGACCAAATATTCGGGCGTCTTCGCGGCTAAAAAGTAGATCGTGAACTTGTGTACGAAGGTGAGAATCTCGGTTTTCTTTTTGGCTATAGGGAAAGAAAATATTTTCATTTACTCCCGGTGGCACTAAGTTAAATTTAGGACTAAACAAGTCAATTCCATCAACCACATGATACAGTTGCGGCATCGTAAACCATTTGTACGACTCGTATTGACCTATGGTGTCAGGTGTGCCGACAATTTCTTGATAGGACGATGTAATAATAAAGTCGGCTGCATTCATGCTAATCAAATCGGCGGTGAATTGTGCCGAGAAATGATATTGTTCTTCTAAATCTTGCCAATATAAATTGCTAAATAGATATTTAGGTTTTTCCAAGGAATGGGCAATGTTGCACTGGGTAACTTTCATGCGACGAGATAGGAGAAAGGCCACTAAATTACCGTCACTATAATTGCCAACGATCAGACTAGGTTTGCCTTTAAATTGAGCTAGTAGTTCTTTTTCTGCATCTATAGCAAATTGTTCTAAATAAGGCCAAATATCAAATTTAGAAATCCAATTGTTAGTGATTTCTGGATTGAATTCACCAAAAGGAACGCGCAATATCCAAGCATTTTCAGTATGTTGGACTTTTTCTAAAGGCAGGTTGCAAAATGTCTCTTCACAGTTAGGGATTAAGCGAGTCAGAATAATTACATGGGGTTTAATGCCCAGCTGGTTGAGTCCAGCGAGCTTAATTTGTTCCCGCAGTTCATTTTCTAAGCTGCGAGCTTGTTCGAGGACGTAGATAACTTGACCGAGTGTTTCATCTCTTCCCAAAACATCTTCCTGTCCGATCCAGCCGTGGATGGAAATGAGGACGACGCGAAAGACGGCGGGGACGCGGGCTACAAATGTTTCTAAAATGCCCGGTTCTGGAGAGTAAATGAGTCGGTCGAGGAGTTCTAGGGTTTCGGAGACTCGCGCCGCAGTGTTACCCCAACCCGGCTCAAAGCCGAGTTCTTGGAGATCAAAGCTAAATTTTTCGTAAGGTTCATGGGGCGATCGCTCACTCAACAATTTGAGCGCTTGCTTAATTTGTTTGGCTAACTGAATACCGGAAGAAATGCGATCGCTCAACAAGAGGGGAATACCATCGTATTGCAACCTATGTAATGCTTGAAATAACATTTCTACCCAATATTCGGGGTCAGTCAACAATTGATTGCACAGGTAACGGTTGAGAAAAGCTAAACCTTGACCAATATTTCTTGCGTCGTCGATTCTTGGGGAACCTTCATAGAAGGGGTGGAGGTCGATTTCGAGGATGTGGGGTTGGTAGCGGTTGACTAAGCGATCTCTCACATCTAGCAGCGCTTGAGGCGTCATCTGCTCAAAGCTGCTAAAGTTGGCTGTGAGTTGCCAAACTTCCTGGTTAGCAATCCTTGGTCGAACCACGAACCAAGTACTTTCATCTTCAAGAATTATTTCGTGGGTGTACTGTATCAGTTTGCCAACAGAAGAAGAATAGTAGAAATAGGCTGGCTTTTCGGATTGATGACAGTGGTCGGCAAAGGCTTGCAAAATCTCATTTCTCAGGAAGTAACGCTTACCTGAAGCACTCAACGCATAAATCAACTGATGCAGAGCAGTTTTTTCATCACCGTTGAAGACAGCTTGAACTAGTTCATACATGATGACGAATTCCAGAAATTTAGCTAGGTAACGACCTCATTTTTATCTTTGGTCTCCAGTTATCTGAGGTACATTTCCCCCGTGATTGTAAATAATTATAAAAAACTTCGCGTCTAGCTTTGGGATGAAACGCTGCGAGTCTATGGGATGAGGGAGTTTAAATCAGTGAACAGTTAACAAGTATCCGCATTATCACAGTAACAGTGCGGGGATTTGAAAGCCCCTCAATCCCCTCCCGAAGAGCGGGGAGGGGAGGTTTTGGCTTTAGACAAAGCCGGGGTGGGGTGAGGCTCTAGCTGGTTGCGATCGCGCGGGCTTTCCTTAAAAAGGGGGGACTTTGATAGATGTTTTTCCGGTTCCCTCCTTATTAAGGGGGGATCGAATTCTATGCAGCTTCATAAAAAATTGGTGTTACCCAACAAATGCTCGTTGTAGGTTGGGTTGAGGAGCGAAACCCAACCTGCGCAAATTTATCGAACCGCAGAGGCGCAGAGGGCACAGAGAGAAGAGAGAAAGAGAGGGAAGAAATGCTTAACCCAAGTGTATTGGACTAAGGGGGATCTCCAATTGATGTTGCACCAAAACCTATGCAGTATTGACACCCTGCACTTTAGGAGTACAGGGTGGAAGAGAGTTATATTTGGTGTGATTCCCAGTTTCTAGTTACCTCAAAGCCAATCTCGATAAGCAGATATTTCATTAACACCAATTTCAAAGGGCATCCCCTTGCCAAATGGCGGATAAACGCGGATTTTTCCATTGGTAGCAAATCGCTCTAACCTATTACCCAACTGGGGAATATTGCTGACTATATGCCAGTAAGATACTAAATCAGGGCAGTCAATAATTAATGTGAGGATGCTAGCATTTGTTGTGATATACCACTGACAATTAGATAATAGGACTCGCGTAATGCGATCGCAGGCTAAATAAAAGCATCTGCCAGTAGACTGTTCTAGCTCCATTTGCAGCATTCCATCCTGTTTTGTTACCTCAGTGGGAGGTAAATCATCGGGAGGAAGCAGGTATAGTTTAGAAGACATAATTTCGCACCTCTTGGTTGTAGCGCGTCAAACTCTCCAGGTTTTTTTGCATATCCGAAGATGAGGGTTTGAGTGCTAGCGTACCTAAATTTAATTCGTCCTGAAATTTCTTGATTTTGTCTCGACAAGTCTCCACATCACCGATAATTGAATTCTCAATTAAATAATCTTCATCGAAACAAATGTTTGTGCGATCAAATGCTTTTTGGTTGGGATTTGCACTATTTTGCAATACTTCAGCCGAATTAGCTTTCATTTTCTGGCTAAATTGGCGAACGAAAGGTAACGCTTCACTCACTGCCTCATTAAATGTTTTGCCAACAAAAAAGAAGCGTGCCAGGACAAAGTTTTCCGCACCACTAGAATTTAAGGCTCGATATTTAGCAACAGTATCTTTCAATCTCTCTAGGGAAAATGGCGGCCCACCCATCAAGCTGAAGGAATGTTTAGCAGCAAACTCGATACCATCATCACCGCCAGTGGCAACATACACTGGAATTTGCCTCTGCAATGGTTTTGGGTAAATTGTCAAGCGATCGCATTGATAATACTTGCCATTAAATGATACATCAGTTTCATATAACAGCTTTTGAATCAATGCGATCGCCTCTAGCATCTTGGGACGGGATTCACTTGGTAGTGTCGCAAAATGCTTGTTTTGTTGGGGAAAGGGGCCGCCTTTAGCAACTCCAAATAATAATCGTCCATTGCACAGATTATCCAAAGTGGCAATATCTTCCGCTACTCTAATTGGGTTATGGAATGGCAGTAATACCGCCGCAGTGCCTAATTGGATAGTTGAAGTCAATCCCGCCAAATGTGCCACTAACACCAACATGGACGGACTGAGATTGGATGCACTAAAATGATGCTCACTCACCCAGGCTTCTTCAAAACCTAAGTTTTCTGCCTGTTTTACCAGCGCGACTTGCTCAAAGATGGCACGACGAGCATCTTGGTGAAAATTATCGTAATTGCAGAAAATTCCAGTTTTCATTACTTGCGTTGATACTTTGTACTCACCGTCGCTGCTCGTTGTTCTAGTGGCCTATCGCATTGAATAAGTTTGTACTGAGCACTTTAGTCCTCAAATATTTAAGCACTAAAGTGCTTACTACAAACTCAATTAATCCGATGAATAACTAAGTTGCAACCCACTGCAACTCCAACCATAGGCGTGGATTGTTCAATTTGACCTTCGACATAGGATCGCGCAACAATCGCTTGGCATTTATGCAGACTACCTGCATCAGACCCATATTGTCTGCTACTTCTCTGAGTATTTCTTTTTGAGCTTGCACGCAGGAAATCATTTCGTCAGAGCAATAAATTCCGATATATTGCAAGCGTCTAGCAGGTCGTCCCCAAAAACAGGTGATGACTTTCACATAACACCCATCCAGCAATTCCCCAACTTGCGGGTAGTAATGGTTGACGACTCTTGTGAATTCTTTGGCTAAGATATCTTCAGCAATCATTGGAACTGATATTTCTGTAGCGTCCATCACGCTATTTAATATAACATAATTTTATCAGTTAAATATGACAAAATCGCTGATTATGGTTTAATAAAATATTAAATATTACATCAAAAAGAGGTGTACCTTATTTGGTATCACCTCCGATTTGCAGAAAGCATCTTTATATTGAATGAAAGATCAAAGTATTGGTTTAAATAACTGGCGAATCTCATTTGCGGCTGTACACACAAAACCCAATACAGTTCAGTTAAGGCTAAAACTCTTTGCCAAAGTCAATTTTTTTAACGTAGACGCAAACGCGAGTGCGTCTGGTAAGAGTTGCGGCTTTCCGCAGGCTACCGCTAAGGACGCAAAGAAAGAATTTTTAATTAAGTAGGTCGGCACAATTAAAGCTAACTGGCTAAGGCTGTCATTTGTCATTTGTCCTTCGTCATTTACAAGGGTTTTAAGCCTATTTACGTTTCGTAACATATTTAGGTTTTTTCGCGCCAACTTACTTATTATCGAGCATTGCGTTCACAAACTAAGACTTCTGCTACGATATCCGGCACATTTATAAAGTCCGTAAATCCTTCATAACCACGGATTGGTGAAATAAATGTATAGTTTGGATCACACACTCCATTGTCATATACTTGAATAAACCACCTATCTGGGAATCCTTCTACACCTAGTTCCACAGTGTACCAACTCTCGCCAATCAGACGAGAGTTAAAGATTGTAAACCATTCTCTGTTCTCTTCTGAAATATTCCAATCTGCCATCAGCAGTTCTAAAGCTATTTGTCCCGCATCCGTTGAAGTCAACAGCATTTTTACTCCTTATTTGCAGCTTCAGGATTTGCAACTTCAGTATTGGGAACTTCCGGGTATAAACCCAATTGTTTAGCTAGCTCACGCCCCACAAAAAATAAAAATTGGGCGCCATCTTGATTACCTTCATGAGCAAACATAGTTGCTACTTGTAAGATTGTTTCTACTAAACCAGAATCCATCAATTCTGGCTGAGATTCTAAAATTTCTGGCTCTTGACCATTTGGGCATTTGAGCAACTCATCAATGAGATTAAAATACAGATTTTGACGTTGTTCTGTCATGGTAAATTTGTTGATTTGGGTGAGGAAATTGACAATTGGTTACTGTTCTATACTTTGGTGCCACAGTCTTTCTAACATTTCAACTTGTTCTTTTAAAACAGCAGCACGATAAACAAGATATCTGTCGTAAAAGAGAATTCCTAGCCCAACACAAATAGGGGTTAACAAGAAGAACCATTGCAAAATATTGGCAAATTTATATTGTTCAGCAACAGTCAGCATTTGATGAACTACATTACGATCAGAAGATTGGATGCTAGTTTGAGGGGAATGTGTACTCTCTGTCTGGGGAGCCAAGGCGGGAGCATCTGTAGTAGTGTTGTTAACTTCGCAAGCTAAATTCTGAGATTTTACTAACTCCAGATGTCGCTCCCAAACTATACCAAATACTACTAGTTCTGGAGAAAGCACTGCTAAGGTAACTACGCAAACTGTAATAATATTTAAAAGTTTGGCTTTCATCTCGGCTCTCCCTTGCTAGGTAGTATGCACCCAGGAAGAAAATATCTTTTACTGTTTATCGAAAGTAGCTATATATTTCTACCTATCAAACAGTTTTGATATTAAAATGTGTGTAATCGGTAATTTTCGCAATTGTTAATTGTCAGTTATTTTTTTAATTACCACTGACCACTGAAAAGTTACCAGGCTTTTCACAAAATGCAGGATTATTCAGTCAGAAATGACGCACTCAGATTGTTGGAATCTGGTTTGAGCCAACTCTCAAAACAGAGATTAAGAAGTCCCCCCTAGTTCACTAAGCTTTCGCTCAGGAATGTTGGGGGGTAGAGGGGAATCTCTGCGTAAATCCTATACGATTTATATCAGCCGCCCTCCACAAAATAGTTTAGCCCAGCCACGTTAAGATTATTAAATTCATTAGAATAGTACTCAAAGCCTGTAATCCTGATCTGATCAGACTTATAAAAATTAATTGGGGTATGGGTGCTAGTGTTTTTGAGACGAGGTTCTAGTGTTTTCGAGGTGGGGTTCTGGTGTTTTTGCACTCAACCTAAAACCAATGTAGGCAATGGATAAGGACTGTTTTCGATGCAATTTGGAGTTGAGAAAAACTGCACTCAACAGAAAATATCAATGTCTCTTGATAAAAATAAACTAATAAATTAGAAAAAGCAATTAAATATTTTGAAAATAAATTAGTAGGGTGCGTTAGCGTTTCGCGTAACGCACCATTGGTCAGGATTTGGTGCGTTACGCTGTCGCTAACGCACCCTACAAATACCTAATTTTGTTCAAAAATCAAATCGGATTCCTATAATAAATTAGAAAAAGCAATTAAATATTTTGAAAGTAAATTAGGGACTTCCAATCAATGAATTATCCAATCTTGTGGGGTGGGTGTGTCGCCATTGGTGTCAACTTAGGCTAGAAATGGCTTATCTGTTGGCTGCACTACCCACCTTGAACTAAAGTTCTTTGGCTTTTAGTTGAAGTCATCTAAAGATGACTAAAAGATTCTCAAAAATCTTTAGTCATCTTCAGAAGACTTTTGCTATTAGCAAGGAACTTCAGTTCCTTGCGGGACATAACTTTTACGTTAAGTTGACACCAATGGCGTGTCGCCCATCATAAATACAGAATTATAGAAATTCAATCTCAGCCCAGCAGGCAATAGTCAGTAATTCCAGATGGTAAAATACAAAGATGGCAAGCTAGCCGTCTGCTGAAGAGAATCAACGGAAACATCTGATAAAAGTTCTTCCTAAACTTTCATATTTGATGGTTTAGTTATAATACATAGTATATGCACTCATTGACACTCAACTGCAAATTAAATACACAAAAGGTTATTGTTACAAGTAAATACTCTGTACTAATATAGGAATCCGATTTGATTTCTGAAACTCTCATAGAGAGAGGGAAGAGGGAAGAGGGAACAGGGAACTCTGAAGGGGGAAAAAGGAATAAACCTGTACTGAGTTTTGTTCAAAAATCAAGTAAAAGTCCTATATTGAGGATTTTAGGAGTTAAATAATGCGGATTGCTCAAGACGTAACTGAACTGATTGGACGAACTCCTTTAGTTCAACTGAACAAGATTCCTCAAGCTGAGGGAGTAGTGGCGAGGATAGTTGTCAAATTAGAAGGGATGAACCCAGCAGCTTCGGTGAAAGACCGCATTGGGTTAAGTATGGTACTCTCAGCAGAAGCCTCTGGCTCAATTTCCCCTGGAAAGACGATTTTAGTTGAGCCTACTTCCGGTAATACAGGAATTGCTCTAGCAATGGTAGCAGCTGCGCGTGGCTACCGTTTGATTTTGACAATGCCAGAGACAATGAGCCAAGAACGACGAGCTATGCTGAGAGCTTATGGTGCTTCTTTGGAGTTAACACCAGGCGCTGAGGGAATGCGGGGAGCAATTCGCAAAGCCGAAGAAATTGTAGCTAATACTCCCAATGCTTTTATGCTGCAACAGTTTCGCAACCCGGCCAATCCTAAAGTTCATCAGGAAACCACCGCAGAAGAAATTTGGACAGATACAGACCAGGAAGTGGATATGGTGATTGCTGGCGTAGGTACTGGTGGAACGATTACTGGGATTGCAGAGGTACTCAAACAGCGCAAGAAGACTTTTAAAGCGATCGCAGTTGAACCCAGCAACAGCCCAGTCCTCTCAGGTGGTGAGGCTGGGCCACATAAAATTCAAGGTATTGGGG
Organism: Nostoc sp. CHAB 5836; assembly: GCF_020829445.1. Taxonomy (GTDB): domain Bacteria; phylum Cyanobacteriota; class Cyanobacteriia; order Cyanobacteriales; family Nostocaceae; genus Nostoc. Next base: position 37,418 of record NZ_JAIVFV010000003.1, on the reverse strand, counting down.
CCGGATTTATCCCCGATGTTCTGCGTCTAGAATTGGTTGATGAAGTAATTAGAGTCAGTGATGAACAAGCGATCGCTTATGGGCGACGTTTGGCAAAAGAAGAAGGCTTATTGTCTGGGATATCTTCTGGTGCTGCTTTGTGTGCTGCAATTCAAGTAGGTAAACGTCCAGAAAATGCCGGACGTTTAATTGTAATGATTCAGCCTTCCTTTGGTGAACGTTACCTCAGCACACCCATGTTTCAGGATTTATCTTTAGAAACTGCTGGGGTGCGGTGAACTACTCAGCATAGGTGTCAACTTAACAGTCCCGCAAGGAACTGAAGTTCCTTGCTAATAGCTGAAGTCATCTAAAAGATGACTCAATAATCGGAGAAGAACCCCACCCCGCCAAAGCTACGCTTTGTCTCCCCTCCCCGCTTGCGGGGAGGGAATTAAAGGGTGGGGTGTGATGACTGTGGGAATCATAACTAATTATGCGGACATGATATCAGTCAAAACAATGGCATTGTGAATCGAAACAATGGCATTGTGAATCGAAACAATGCCATTGTGAATCAAAACAATGCCATTGTGAATCAAAACAATGGCATTGTGAATCAAAACAATGGCATTGTGAATCAAAACAATGCCATTACAGCAGGTTACTTTTAAATAGCATGGCAATTGAGAATCGCCATAACTAATAAAAATCCCACCTGTAAAAGCTACGCTTTGTTTCCCCTCCTTCCTTGCTCTTAAGGGTTGGGGGTGGGGTATTAGGGACTTTTGCAAAAAATCTAATGGCTACAGTTGCCTTGCTTTTGATGTTTTTCACTATGATGGTTACAGCCACCTTCCTTATGGTGTTGATGACTATGATCATTACCGTGTGAGCAGCCTTGCAAATTTTGCTTCATCAGGTTTTCGCTGATTTCTCGCAAGGATTCATCCACAGGCTTTAAGCCAATCCAAGCATCAATCTTTTCTACATCAAATCCTACCTCGCGGCGGTCGCCTATTTCTAATAAAGGACGGCGAATCAACAATGGATCTTCCAACATTAGCGTCAAGGCGCTTTGGGCATCGATTTTTTCAGGAACCACTTCACCAGATTTTACCTTTGGGGCGGAAGGATTAAACCATTGGGCTACGGGGCGATCGCCAAAGAATGAACGCAACCGTTCAACTGTCCAAGGTTCTGTTAGCAGGTTGTATGGTATCACCTCATGACCGGCAGCTGTGAGCAAAACTTTTTGCTTAGTACCACCTTTACAGCCTGGTTTGCTATAGAAAATTACCTTTGCCATTGCACTACCTCCTAATTACTCAATTGTTTGTAGTTGGCGCTTTAGCGCAAAGCACCAACTACGAACCGAAGAAATGAATCCCAATACTGCGCAGGTTTTGGCAAAAAAATAAAAAATGTGTAGGTTGGGGAGCCACTGCGTTGGGCGGGTTTCCCGACTTGAAGCACGTGGCGTTTGAGGAACGAAACCCAACCGAAGAGCGAGGTTTGTTGGGTTTCGCCTACGCTCAACCCAACCTACAAATATTAAAAACCTACGCAGTATTAAAATGAATCCTGACGATTCCTAATTAAAAATTCCTAGCCTTATGAGTAACTGAGTCAAACTCAAATCTCTCATTCGGATCAGTTTCGCCGTAAATGTTAAAAGTGACAGTTGGTTCATCACCCATTGCTTCTACACTGTGAATTGCATCGGGAGTCAAGCTAATAATATCCCCTGGAAATAGAGTTACCTCTCCCGTCGGTTCAATTTTGTCCTGAAAATCTGGGCTATGGGTGCGTCGCCAAAAAGTATTTTTTTCCTGACCTTTTAACACCGCCACTACTCCCCACGTCCCATGATTATGAATGGTTGATCGGGTTCCCGGTGCAAATGTTACTGTTTGCACAGTCAAGGGAAAACCCAATTCATCGTATAGGAGTAAAACAGAGGTTCCCGTTTTGAGCGAAGGCTCTAAATATTGACTTCGCACCCAGTAGGAATTTACTATCAAGCGCCTTACGAGCATCCGAATTTCTGGCAAACCACTGACTTCATCATCCACACTATTGAGAACATCTTCGACCTCAGTTAAAAACCGATAAACGCGATAATTTTCTCGCAATAAATCCCATGCTCTCACAGCTTTACAGGCTTGATACTGACCGTCCCCTGTTAGCAGCCAATCCCTACCTTTCATAACTTTTAAATTGATAGCTGAGAAGATTTGATGATCAAAAGCGGAGAGATGTTAGGAATATTACCTACAGGAGCTTTAGTAGGTATGGTAATAGCAGGAAAGATAGAGTTACTATTACTAGCTGCTCCCAATAGGGAGTAAGAGGAATATGATGTAGTAGATAACCAATTGTTCATGATTGTTCACCTTGATTTTTGATTGCTGACTAATTAATCATCTTCTTCTGGCGGACGTGTCAAAATATCCAGCAGAATTCCGGCACCAAAATCATTCTTTTCGTCTATCTGTTTGACTCTGGTACTGATTTCTTTTGCTTCCTCGATTGCTCCCAACTTTGCTAGTACTAATCCCGAAGCAGCATAAGCATTTAAGTACAGTCGAATTTGTGGGTCTTCTTGACGATTAACTAATATCGGCTTCAGCTGCTCCCACTCATCAGGGAATTTTTCTAGTTCTTTAATTTTATCTAATAATTTGACTGTTGTTTGGAATGCAAGAGAATAATTGTTCTTATAATAAAAAAATCTATACGCTGCTACCAAGACATCTGTATTATCACCAGTTTGGTCTAAAGCTTGTTGAATATATTTTTCTGATTCTGATGTGTTTTCCCAGGTTTGTGCAGCTAAAACTAATAGATTTTTAATGTCCTCTGGCACCTGGAACCATGAGAATTTGTTTGTATTAGTTTGCATAATGGGATCCTGGATAGTTAGGAGTTAGGAGTTAGGAGTTAGGAGTTAGGAGTCAATACACTTGGGTTAAGCATTTCCTCCTTCTCTTTCTCTCTGTGTTCTCTGCGCCTCTGTGGTTCGTAAAAAAAAGAGTTTCAGCCCTTTTGTGAACCGTATTGAGTTAGGAGTTAGGAGTTGGGAGTTGGGAGTTGTGAATTTTTAACTCCTCACTTCTCACTCCTCACTCCTAACTTTTGTTAAAACAAGGTGAGAACGTACACTAAGGTGAAAAGAACAATCCAAATAATGTCTACGAAGTGCCAGTAAATTTCTGTCATTTCGATGAAAGTATGATTGGTTGCAGAATATTCACCGGGAAGACGCGATCGCCACAATACACGTAATATCAATAACAATCCCACAAAAACGTGCAAACCGTGGAACCCTGTCATGATATAAAAGCAGTTGGCGAAGACGTTGGTAGTCAGTCCGTATCCTAATGTTGAGTACTCATAAACCTGACCACCTAAGAAAATTGCCCCCATGATTGCAGTAATTGCATACCATAGTTGCATTCCCTTGACATTATTCTTTTTAATCGCCGTATCACCGAAGTGAATCACGAAACTACTAGACACCAAAATAATGGTGTTAATCGTCGGTACAAGTAGTTCTACTTCACTTCCTTCTGGAGGCCAAACTGGTGTAATACCTCGAAAAAACAAATAGGTGGCAAAAAATCCTCCAAACATCAGGGATTCAGAGGCGAGGAACGTTAACAGTCCCCAAACTCTTAAATCTGGATTTTCTTCGTGTCCTGCACTGTGATCTTCGCTTGTAGCTATAGTCATAGATTTTTTGACAATATTATGCGCTGCGTCTGTTGTGGAAACTTGAATGAAGTCTTTTTTAAACGCAAAGGTACGCAAAGTAAACGCAAAGGTACGCAGAGTTTTACCTCAGTTCGTAGCAAATAGACTCAAATAAACTTTGCGTTCCTCTGCGCTTACCTCTGCGCCCCTTTGCGTTAAAACTCAAACCCTCAATTCCTCTCTACTAAACACTAGCTTCCGGTGTTGCAGATGGCTGTATTTGATTACTATGACCATGACCATAGTCATAAGGGCCATGAGTGACAACCGGCAATACTTCCCAGTTTTCAATTGCGGGTGGTGAGCTAGTTGTCCATTCTAAGGTCAAAGCTTGCCAAGGATTATCACCTGCCAAAGGCCCCTTCAGCCAACTGTAAATCATGTTGATCGCAAAGGGAATTACTGATATCGCCAAAACAAATGAACCAAAGGTACAAATTTGATTCAGGTCGATAAATTGAGGGTCATACATTGCCACTCGTCGGGGCATTCCTTTTAAACCCAATTCGTGCATGGGTAAAAAGGTGAGATTAGTGCCGATAAAGGTAAGGGCAAAATGAACACGTCCCCAGGTTTCATTCAGCATTCGTCCGGTCATTTTGGGGAACCAGTGATAAATGCCGGCGTAGATGCCAAATACGGAACCGCCAAACAGAACGTAGTGAAAATGTCCGACTACATAATAGGTGTCGTGGACGTGAACATCAAAGGGGGCTGTTCCCATTGTCACACCACTTAAGCCGCCCATAACAAACATGGACAATAAGCCAATGGCGAAAAGCATCGCTGTGGTGAAGCGGATTTTACCACCCCAGAGGGTAGCAACCCAAGCAAAAATCTTCACACCAGTGGGAACTGCAACGATGAGAGTGGAGATGGTGAAGAACATCCGCATCCAACCGGGTGTGCCACTGGTAAACATATGGTGTACCCAGACGAACAAACCGACAACGCAGATCGCTACACTAGAATAAGCGATCGCTTTATAACCGAAGATTGGCTTGCGAGAGTGAACTGGAATTACCTCCGACATGATGCCGAAGATGGGCAGAATCATTAAATATACTGCCGGGTGAGAATAAAACCAAAATAAGTGTTGATAAATTACAACGTTACCACCTGCATCTGGTTTAAAGAAGGAGGTGCCAAAGTTGAGGTCAAACAACAGCAGGATTAAACCGGCTGCTAATACAGGTGTGGAGAGAAGCGCCAGCAGGGAGGTTGCCAAGATTGCCCAGCAAAATAGGGGTACTTGATCCCATTTCATGCTAGGAACTTTCATCATCAAAATGGTGATCACAAAGTTCAGTGAACCCAAAATTGAAGAAGTTCCCACTAAGACGATGGCAAGTATCCACATAGTTTGAGCGATTGGCGCTGTCACCAAACTCAAAGGTGGGTAAGCTGTCCAACCAGATTGGGAACCGCCAAAAAAGAAACTACCTAAAATCAGCGCACCTGCTGGTGGATTTAACCAAAAGGCGATCGCATTCAGCTTCGGGAAAGCCATATCCCTAGCACCGACCATCAACGGCACCAAATAGTTACCAAATCCCCCAATGGCGCTAGGGACAATCCACAGGAAGATCATAATCGTCCCGTGATTAGTCATGAAAGCGTTATACAGATTGGGGTCGAGTAAGTCTGCATCTGGTGTTGCTAATTCGGCACGGATAGCAACAGCCATCAGTCCACCGATGAGATAGAACACAAAGGCGGTCACTAAGTATTGGATACCAATAACTTTGTGGTCAACATTAAATGTAAAATAGTCCTGCCATTTCCACGCCTTCGGATGAGAGGTGTGGGCAGCCACCAGAGTTTCTGGTTTATTTCCTTCTGGTGGAGTATTCCGGGGAAATTCTACCTGTGTCATATTTTTATCCTTTGTCTTTTTGTCCTTTGTCATTTGTCATTTGTCATTTGTCCCTTGTCATTTGTCTTTTGTCCTTTGTCAGTTACCAATAACTAATGACCAATGACCAATGACTAATGACCAATGACTAATGACTAATGACCAATGACCAATGACCAATGACCAATGACCAATAACTAATGACCAATGACTACTGACTCTAAAGTTGCTGCACTAATTCCCATATCATGGGTGTGGGGCGCGAGAAATTCTGATGTTGATAAGTCGGCTGGATTAATTGCAACGACTTGATTTAGGTTTTGTTGTTGAGCAATCTGGTTTTCTGTCCGCCAGCTATCATATTCTTCTGGTGTGTGGACAATTACCTGTGTCCGCATTGAACCGTGATAACCACCGCACAACTCAGCACAAACTACGGGATATGTACCTGGTTTGGTGGCAACAAATCGTAGTTCGGTGGGGATACCGGGAAGCGCATCTTGCTTCAGGCGGAAGTTTGGTACCCAAAATGAGTGAATTACGTCTTGTGCTGAAAGGTTGAGTTGCACATCAGCACCGACGGGAATGTGCAATTCCCCAGAGGTAATGCCACTATCAGGGTAATTAAATATCCAGGCGTACTGTATGCCTTTGACATCAACCACTAAGTCGGCTGGTTTGTTTAGAGTTTGAGGAGACGCGCCGATGCCAATTGTTGGGGCAATTGTCGGGGCAATTGTTGGGGCAGTTGTTGCTTCAGTATCGCTTAATGTCGCTGCAATTGCACTCCCCGGCATATGAGCAACATGAGCTGCTGAATGAGGATGACCAGCAGGCTCAAAGCCCCCCATTTGGTTAAAAACATCTACACTGTAGATGCCCAAACCGAGGACAATCACTGTGGGAATTGCTGTCCAAAAGATTTCTAAGGGAACGTTACCTTCTATTGGTAAACCATCGGTATCATCACCGCGACGGTGACGAAACTTCACCAAAAAAATCAGAATAGTTCCTTCTACCACTAAGAAGAGTGCGATCGCAATGGTAAACATGACGTTGAAAAAACCGTCTACCAAAGGCGCTTGTAACGATGCCTGTATCGGCATCAGAGTGTGGTTTTGACCAATCCAAATGCTGATTGCTGTAACTACTATCCCAGCAACCAGAGTCCATAGTGAAACAGGAATTTGTTGCATATATGCTACCTGCTTTGTAAACCGTCTGTAGAGGTGTTCTTTTCTGGGTTTAAGTATTGGGCATTGTTATCTATTCCCCATTCCCTATTCCCCATTTCCTTTTCACTTATTAACTTTCTAACGTGCAGCCATTAAAAAAGGGGGAAACTTCCAGATTTTTTTCCATATCTTTCCCCCAGAAAATTACAAATTATATTTCAACTCCTATGACAAAGTTAGCCCCCTGCTTTCAGAAAAGCTAGTTGTTCCAAGAGGGCACTGTTAGTCCTAATATTGATTAGGCTATATTAGCAGCAAGTTTAAATTTGTTAATAGTGAACAATTTACGATTTACGGATTTGTCTACTGTAAACTTTTTATTAGTTCCAGTAAATAGTTAGTATTCCCCTCAAGTTACCTTGCGTAGCACATTTGTGCTGATTACAAACAGTGCCTCCTTGAATGAACAACAGTTTTGACTAACTCCAAAAACCTTAATTGTTTAATACAACATGGGTGTAGCAATTCTTGGGACAAATCCGTGAACAAGCTTGACAACCAATACAATTCTCTGGAAAAGTAACTGCCATTACTTTCCGCTCAATTTCTTCATCATCTTCATCTTCCACAAATTCGCCTTCTTCATTGAGTGCCTTCAATCCAAGCACATTGTACCCGCATACTTTAATGCATCTGCCACAGCCGATACATTTGTCTTTGTCGATTTCCTGAGCGAATTTTGGTGTCCAAGCATTACCACCAAATGTCAATCCTGTTAGTTGCGCCATGAATAAATCCTCGGCTATTTTGCCTGTAAATATGTTTGTGCATTAATCATCATATTATCCTAATCTTTGATTGTTTTGTATTCAAAGCTTACTTTTATTTCATCAAGTTCCGATGACTTTGAACACAATTGCAGATTGTTTTTGATTTAAATTTATAGATGAAAATTATTGCCAATAATTCTGACAAATCTTTAGTATTACTCGTTCCCATGCAGAGCATTCATCAAGTCTCTGACTCAATATATAACTCAATACGGTTCACTTAATCTTTTTTTACGAACCACAGAGGCGCAGAGAACACAGAGAGAAGGAGAAGGAGGAAATGCTTAACCCAAGTGTATTGATATATAACTGGAGACAGCAACCCACCATTAGCAATTTTCATGCAGAGTATAAATAAAAGGTTGATAATTCCAAATGTGTATATAGCGGTTTTCCACAATAGTAATGATATTCTTTTTCAAATATTTTTAAGTTTAGGCAAATAATTTCATGTGGACAGTATACATATATACCAATACAGATGTTCATCAGTTACATTTTGATATATGCAATATGTATTTTAGAAAGCAACAATTTTCAATTTAGTTTAATTCAAATATTTAGATAAATGGTGAGAAGATAAATATTATGTTTTCATCTAAACCAACAGAATTAATTTATAAAGGAACTGTAAAGTTTATGGCAGAATATTATCATGCATTAAATATTAAAATTATTAACAAATCAGATGAAGTTCAATTGTAAAAGGCTGAAATATTCCTGAAAAAGACTTCGCATAAGGTTTGATGGTCAAAGCGAAAATGTTCATGAAGTACGTAATTAAATAAATGTTAAGATTTTTGCTTAAGCTCGGTACGAACAAAATAATCATTTTTTTCATGAAATGTATAGTTAATAAGAAGTTTTATTTGGCTAAGTTTACAAGCTTTAAATAGCTTCCAATTTAATGGAAAGTTAAATATGGATGTGGGGATTAAATGTGGTGAGAAAAGATTATTCTCGCCAGAAAAATAATGTGGTAGCGAGTCATGAATAAACAGGACTCATCCAGGGGAGACCTGAGATAGACATCTCAACGATTAGAGTGGGAAAAGAGCCAAATGCCTTATACAATTCCTAACAACAGTTGCGTTGGATGTGACAACTGCCGCCCCCAATGTCCTACGGGTGCAATCAAAATAGAGGACAATGAATACTGGGTTGATCCTGGTCTTTGTAATAATTGTGAGGGCTATTATTCAGAACCGCAATGTGTAATAGCTTGTCCAACTAATTCTCCTATTCCTTGGCAGGCGAAAAAAGGGAGATGCAAAGTTGAACCGAGAGATGCTAGTAGCTTAGACTTGTTTTCTAACGGTAAGAATAACCCATTTGCTTCAGCGATCGCAATTTGGGAAGCTTGTAATGTACTAGCACAACGCACATCCCTACATTGGGAAACTGATAAACAGGGTTATCTATGTTACAGCCGACAAGTCAATCAAGGTCGGGGTGCGATCGCATTTCACATCCAAGATCCATTTAAAGTGAACGACAAGGCCACAGATATAGCAGCAATTGAGGGGCTTGACATCAGAGCCGCTTGCATACATTTAATTTTTGCAGCTTATGCTACAGCCTTAGATCAACCTTGGGAGCAAGAATTTGCGATCGATGAGCGACAAATCGAGAAATATTTGGGGATGGAGAAACGCAAAGACTTAAGCAAAGCTGCCAAACTAGCTTTAATGAAAAATATTGTCCAGCAAGCTTGCTCCCTAATTATCTCCATTGACTGGCCCCAACAAGGTAGAATTAACGGATTCTCAGTTACAGGAAGCCGCTTATGGCACTTAGTAGATATTCAGCACCACTTTCAAGAAGACAATCTTGGATGCAAATATCTTATTGGGCTAACTTTTAAAGTAAAAGCAGGGATTTGGGCAGAATATTTCTTAAACAAACAAGCGTGTAAAGAGCGAACCGCATTCTATCAATATGGCAGTCTCCCAAAAACACTCTTAACCGCAGTTATGAGTATTTGGCAGCAACATGAAGGCGCTGTGCGACTAATGCTGTGGTTGCTATTTAAAACCAAAATGGGCAAAGAACAACGTATTACCATTCCTACCTTACTGCGTATTGCTTACGGTGAAGAAAAAGTCGCCCTTGCATCCAGACAACGGGAAGAACGCAAACGTCTGCTGCGAACTTTTGAAAGCGATTTAGAAATTCTCAATCACTATGGAATGAAACCACTTTTCGATCCAGTTACCTACCCACCAGAAACTCAACCTTTGTGGGCAAAATTAGTTGATCTTCCCGAAGATCCAGATGAAGCATTAGAATTTTGGACTAATGACGGTGGTGCTGAAACTCGCCTCACAGACACAGGCCCCCGTGGTAAATGGAATCTGCTAATGAATGCGCGGATTTTGGCTTTTGAACTCCCACCAGAATGGGAACAGCAAATCTCAGAATCAGAAAAAAAGAAAACAAGAACTGCCAAAGCCAAAAGGAAGCCCAAAGCTACAAACGATTTGCTAGGTGAACAGATTTTGCAAGCGCGAAAAAATTTGAATCTCTCCCAAAGAGAATTAGCAAAACTCACAGGTAAAAGCCAAAGCTGGATTCGAGATATTGAAAATGGTCGTTTAAAAGCCAAATTAGAAGACCAAATACTATTAAGAAAAGTCTTAAATATGGCTTCATCTTGATTCGGAATTTAAACGCAGAGGAACGCAGAGGCAAGCGCAAAGTAACGCAGAGTTTTGCTAAATTTAGTTCACTACGAATTAATCAAGTCTTGTATTTAGTATAACGCTGCACAAAATCGTAATAAAATCTGCGCTTCCCTTTGCGTCCCTTTGCGTTGAAAAACTCTCCTCTTTTACCTACTATAACTCATCACTTTACTAGAGGTAATCCAAAGACTACCTACAGCATATTTAGTAACTACCAACTCCCTTGTAGCATTGCATGAACTCTTGAGTTGTTGAGTCTTGGTTTCATCTTTTACAAGTTTAGCCTGGTAAGTGTTGAGACAACCAGAAGGTTGTTCAAAACTTAGTTCAGCTAGGATAGTTTTATTGTCTAAACTTTGCTCTAAAATTTTGCCTGTAACTTTGTAGTTAAACCAATCCCATCCTTTACAGAGAATTAGTTCTCTTTCCAAAACCTGAAGTGCAGTAGGCAGAATTCCCCAGCCTCGATAGACTTGATGTAAGCATTGAATATCGCCACTACGAGTTAAAATCGATCTAAATGAATCTTGATCAAGACGACCGTAGTATCTTCCTTCTGGCAAATCTATGACCGTTGGTGCAAACCGATGTCCACCAAAGTGCGATGATTTCCAAATTCGCACATTATCTAAGCACAAATCAGCATTATTCGCTGTCACCTGGAAGTAAAAAGGAGCGCCATATCTCGCGCAACACTTATCATGGCTACCGTGGGTACAAACTAAAATATCTCTAGTTGTGCTAGTTTCTGCCTCAAAATTAGAACTGATACCCCATATCCATTTTTGGACAACTCCTGCTACTTGCTCAATATTTGCTAGCTTAAACTCTTGCTTGTGATATCCATTACTTAGCCCCTCTTGTTTTTGATAAATCAAAAGCGTAGTGTGGTTTACTTTGTGTGATACATCATTAGCAATTAAGAGGAATCTGATCGGTAGTTTAGCACGCTTCACTTCCTCTAACAAAATCCTCAAATTCTGAGGCACCCATTTGGAATCAAAAGCTTCTGATGTCCAGGGTAAAGGACACTCAACTAAAATATAAGTTTGATAATTAGTGGCGCTACCAATAACATCTTCTCCTATTTGCCGTGAATCGTCAGAACAAAAAAAAGTATTCATCTCGCTGTACTCATTAGCGTATTTTATGGACAAAAGGTATTACAAAATACAATTGTGTTCTTAGCTACAATATCCTTGGCTAAAGGAGATAAAAAAGAACAATATTCATTTCCCAGTTAAAACTAGGTAGCCACTTTATAACATCATGATTGATCGAGGTCTTTCCGGTTAATAAATTCTCCACAATAAAGATAAACAGTGTCAAGATAGATTTTTCCGTATGAGTCGCGTTAATTTTGTATCTAGTTTTATTGTTATTTGGTATTTCAGAAATTTTCATTTACTGAAACTCGGCTTTTCTGAACTTGGTTTCTTTAGCAAAATCAAAGATATGAAAGCTGGTATATAGACGCAAAGCGACTTGGACAGTTACCGACAATTAACTTGCTTACAATATCGATGTAGCTGATACTACAATCAGAAATACTCCTAGTAATAACCCTGACAATTCAGGTCATCTGGAAAACCTCACTTCTATTTCTCTCTTCCTTTAAGGAGAGAGACTTTGATTTTCTCCCTTAGAGCATCGGGAAGGGGGTTAGGGGGTTAGGTTTTTGGTGGACTTTTCCACATAACCTGAATTGTCAGGTAATAACCTAGTTGTTTAAAGTTTTGCTGAAATTATCTACATAGCTACTTACAAATCCTGTTTTTACACATAAAAATATAATTTTGTGCGGCTCTTGTGAGAAACATATTCCTAAAGGTAGATGCGGAAATATTTAAAAAACACTCATCGCTTTGGTAAGCCATACTGTTTTAAGACTTCTTCCACACTATCTGCTTTTAATGTATTTATCGATGTAGACATAATGCAAATAATTCTCAATTAGCTGATAAAAAAATAAAAACAATTAAATCAGGGGTAAATGCTTTACTGCCCCGTACTTCATAATCGATAAGTTAATAGTCAAAACCGATGACTAATTATTAGCAGCGTCACTGATATCAATATTAACAAATTTGATATTCAGCGTTTTACCTAGTCTAACTTCCTGAAGCTCATGTCAGGGTTTGATGATAGGCGTCTGCTTTGACTGTAGCTGAAGTCAATAACAAATGCAAGTATTTAAGAATCTTTCTGACTTCTTTACATCTAGGACGTTGCTTACATCAAGGTGAACAGGCATTGCATAGTTGAGATATAGGACTAGTATTTGATTTTTGAAATACACGTAGGGGAGCCAGTCGTTTCGTGAAGCAGTCCGGTCTTCTCCCTTGGCGGTAGCCTCTCCCCTTGAGAGAAGGGGAGAGGCTTTAGCGCATGGGGGTTCCCCCCATGAGGAACTGCCTTCATGGTTTCCCGACTTGAGCGAACTGGCGTTGTGTTAGCGCAGAAAGTACGGCACCATTGCAAGCTTTTAGTGCCTTAAGATTGAATTATTCCAACGTAAATTGTGAATATTTTGAGAAAGTAAAACAGATGTGGAGGTAAGATTATGACCCAAGCCTTGCCCAAATTACTCACCTTCAATGAATTTAGCGACTGGTATCCTAACGATGGTAAACGCTATGAATTGCACCAGGGAGTAATTGTTGAAATGCCACCCCCAAGAGGATCGCATGAAAAAGTTGTAGGATTTATAGCCCGTAAGCTCACTGTCGAGTTTGATCGCTTGAACCTTTCCTACACCATACCCAAAACCGCATTAGTCAAAACTCCTACTGCCGAATCCGCTTATTCGCCTGATGTGTTACTGCTAAATCTTGATAATCTCGACAATGAACCGCTTTTTCAAAAACAGTCAACAGTAAGCCTTGCAGCATCGGTTCCAATAGTTATTGAAGTTGTTTCAACTAACTGGCGAGATGATTACTACAATAAATTTAGGGATTATGAGGAAATGGGTATTCCTGAATATTGGATTGCTGATTATGCTGCATTGGGTGCAAGAAAGTTTATCGGCAATCCTAAGCAACCGACTATTTTCGTATGCAAATTAGTTGATGATGAATATCAAATGATGCCGTTTCAAGGCAACACCACAATTTCATCACCTACCTTTCCCCAATTAAATTTAACCGCGCAACAGATTTTTGATGCGGCTAACTAACCCACATCTTGCCATAATTTATTGATTAATAGACATCTGGTGAAATTAAATATGCGTTACCCATAACCCTTGTAGAGACGAGAGACGTAGCAGTGCTACGTCAAAACAATTCTTGTTCACCAGATGTCTAATCTGTATTAAAATCTTTTATAACCATCCATTAAAAGCTTTATTTAATTTGACAAAACCACTTGGTCTAGCAATCCATTATTGATCAACTGCTAGAAAATGTGCGATCGCATTTCTTGGAAAGGTTTACATTACGAACGATTGCAACAGTTGATTGACGAAGTGCTGGACTCAATAAAAAGTGAGTGAATGACATTAATTTTAGCTCTCGATTTTGGCGGAACTAAGTTGGCGGCAGCATTGGTAAATGTTGGTTCGAGAAAGTGGTTGCGTTATGAACGTCGTCTCTCGCCAGCGAATGCAGATGCTAGCACTGACTTGGAAATAATGCGATCGCTTATTTACTCTCTGCTGCAAGACACAAAACCTGCTGCGATCGGTGTCAGCTTTGGCGGCCCAGTTGACGCTTCTACGGGGACGGTGCGACTATCTCATCATGTCGCTGGATGGGAAAACATTGCTCTCAAAGGGTTGTTGGAGGAGGAGTTTGGCGTTCCTGTTGGTGTAGATAACGATGCTAATGTTGCTGCTTTGGGTGAACATCGTTTTGGTGCTGGACAGGGATACGATAGCCTATTTTATATTACTGTCAGCACTGGTGTGGGTGGTGGTTGGATACTCAACGGTAAGCCTTGGCGGGGTGCTGGTGGGATGGCTGGCGAAATTGGACATATGGTTGTAGATCCTGCTGGGCCAGTTTGTTTGTGTGGTAAGCGGGGATGTGTGGAACGTTTGGCTTCGGGGCCTTATATGGCGCAAAATGTTAGGGAAATTTTGGAAAACGAACCGCAGAGGCGCAAAGGACTCAGAGATGGAGAGGTTTTGAGGGGTTTGGTGGGGAATGATTTAACGTTGCTGACGGGACAGTTGGTAAGTGAGGCGGCGGCTGCTGGGGATGATTTGGCGAAGGAAGTTTTGCACAAGGCTGCTTGGGCGCTGGGTGTGGGTATTGGCAATGTGGCGAATTTGATGAATCCGCAGCGCTTTGTGTTGGGAGGTGGGGTGATGAAGGCGGGGGAGGATTTTTGGCGGGTGGTACGTCAAGTGGCGCGGGAGACGGCTTTACCGGAAGTTGATTTTGAAATTGTGCCGGCGGTGCTGGGTGATGACGCGCCATTGTGGGGCGGTGTGGCGATCGCTTCTATTATGGTAGAGGCATTAAAGTTCTCAGTAGAGTAATTACCTCAACTATGACTTCATCTGGTGCTTTGCAAGCAAACTCGGCTTTTCTTTCTTGCCAATCGAAAGACTTCACCTGATCTGCCAGCACTACTCCTGATACTGCTAAACCATCTGAAACAGGTACTTCAAATGGATATCCCTTGACTTTCGTAGTAATCGGACATACTAAAGCCAGTCGAACTTGACGATTATATTTAAGTGGTGAGATGACAAGAGCAGGACGCCTACCTGCTTGCTCACGTCCAATTTGAGGCGTGAAGTTTATCCAAATAATATCACCCTGCTTCGGTATGTATAATTCAGAATCAGAATATTTCATAACCTACAGGCTTTCCACTGTCAATTTCACCATGTAAATTATCGGGTGTTACTCGTGACAGTAGTTCATCGAGGTCATGTACTTTTTCACTTAAGCAAGGTAAGTTACTTGTCATGCTTTGCAATGCTAAGGATTCTATAGATTGTCCTGTTAACTCAGCAAGGTGATGCAATTGCTCAAACAGAAATTCTGGAATTTCTAACGTTAATTTTTGCTTAGTCATCTTTCAGCAGATTTGATTGTTGTTTTCTTGAATTATGAGTATTACAGTAAAATTAATATTTTAACATACTATTACTATTGAATACCCTGGCGAAACTCTCTAATAGCTTCCAAGGGAGACGATAACAAAATACAACGATTGAGCAGAGATAAATCTAATTCTGGTAACAACTCACTGTTAACAACCTTCTCATATTCTTGCTCTCGCAAGCAGTAAACTTCTATTGTGCCATCTTCCCAAAACCAAACTTCTGGGACTCCCATTAATTTGTACTTCTGTAATTTGATGGGACTACCGCTAGTAATCACTACTTCAATGCACAAGTCTGGTACAGGTTTATCGGTTCCAAAGCAATAAGATAAGTCAGCTTGATATTCTACTATCTCAGGAATAATCTGGCTAAAACTCCCACTGGGGAAAAATTCAATGCCTTTGACTTCAAAATAAGTAATCAATAGTCCAGCCATTAAACACTTAATCACCTCGTGAGGCTTACCAATAGTCACAATTTCTAAAACTCCCTGACAATAAAATAGCCGCACCCCTGACACATTTTCAAAGCTGGCTTGAATCGCTTTAAACTGTTCCCAACTTAATCCACGTTTGAAGAAGCGTTGTTCTTCTGGTAAGTTAACAGCATTTTCTAAGGTTTGAGTCATAATATTTTTACTCTCTCAGTTAGTAGTCACAAAATTTATCTAATTTCCATTTTAAGTCAAAACCAAATTATCCCGATGAATCACGGTTTCAGCACCGGCATAACCTAAAATTGTGGAAATTTCTCGTGAATGACAGCCGCGAATCTTTTGCAGTTCATCGCTTTTGTAATTTACAAGTCCTCTAGCAATTTCGTTACCGTTGCTGTCACACAATTGCACAGCATTCTGGGTGTCAAATTCTCCTTCTACTGCCTTAATTCCAGCAGCTAATAAGGATTTTCCCCCTAGAGAAATTGCCGCGATCGCACCTTCATCTAAATACAATTTCCCCGCTGGTACAAGTCCGTAAGCTATCCAACGTTTACGCGCCGAAGTTGGTTCCGGTTGCGGTTCAAAATGTGTCCCAATCATTTCTCCTTGGATAATTTTTTCGATATTCCGGGGAAATCGCCCTTGGGTAATTACAGTCCGCACTCCCGCAGCGATCGCAATTCTCGCGGCCGAAATTTTTGTCACCATCCCACCAGTACCCCACGGAGAACCTTGGGAACCTGTTTGTATTTGTAATTCTGCTAATTCTTTAATGCTACTAACTACAGCGATCGGTTGTGCATCTGGTACGGAACGCGGATCAGCTGAGTACAGCCGATCGACATCGGTGAGTAAAAATAGCCAATCTGCTTCTACTAAACTGGCAACCAATGCCGAAAGGGTGTCATTGTCGCCAAATTTTAGTTCGTCTATTGCTACAGTATCATTTTCATTTACTATGGGGATCACTCCCAGTCCCAGTAGTTCTTGAAAGGTGTTGTAGGCATTGAGATAGCGGCTGCGCTGTACTAAGTCACTGCGTGTTAGTAATACTTGAGCGATCGCCTGTTGCAGAGTAGTAAATAAATCATCGTATATCCGAATTAACCTGCCTTGTCCAACTGCTGCTACAGCCTGTTTCAGTGCGATCGCTTTAGGACGTTCAGTTAAGCCCAATCGCGCACAACCGACGCCCACAGCGCCAGAGGAAACCAAAATCACCCGGTGTCCTTGGCGTTTTAAATGGCAGAGTGTTTCCGCCAAGGTAGCGATCGTCGAAAGTGCTAATTGCCCCGTTTCTGGTTGGGTTAAGCTAGAAGTGCCGATTTTGACAACAATTGTTTTAGTCATTGGTCATTAGTCATTGGTCATTAGTCATTAGTCATTAGTCATTGGTCATTGGTCACTAGTAACTGACGAATGACAACGGACAAATGACAAAGGACAAATAACAAATGACTAAAACAATTGTAAAGCGCCAACCCCTCTATAGTGAAGGCTGACGCTTTACGGGTATATATTTACTTAGTATGAGTTAGGGTCTTATTTGGCTGACCCCATGTTATTAATAGTTATGATCCCCGATTTTTTGATTACATGAAGATTCCTTAATGATCTCTTTAGATTTACTTTCCTGACGATTTATTAACTTTTGCGAATCTTCTTTTTCTTGGGGGTAATAGAGGCTCCCAGAATTTCAGATATCCAAACTTCAAAGTTGCGGATAGGATGGGAGCGCAGGGCTGCGTCTGCATGGACAATCGGTTCAACTAGAATGGTAAACATCCCCAGGCGATTACCTGCTATAACATCGGTAAACAAGCGATCGCCTACCATCCCCACTTGATGCACTGGTAGATCCATTCCCCTCAGTGCTGACCTAATTTTACGTCGGGAAGGCTTGGCTGCACCCAAATAGTAAGGTAAGTTGAGCGATCGCGCAATTCCACCAATTCGTGCTTCACTCAGGTTGTTACTCACCAAGCACAGTGCAGTACACGTGCGGATTTGGTCTACCCACTGTCGTAGTTCTGGCGAAGCTATCCCTACTGTAAAAGGTACTAAAGTTTCGTCTACATCCAATACCAGCCCCTTCAGCCCGTATTGTTGGATAATATCTGGTGTTAGGTTCAACACTGAACCCTCTAAAATCAAGTCAGGCTGTAAAAGATTGTTCCAGACCATAGTCAACAGTCAAATTTAAATAGTTCAGACAAATGAGCATAACTTAATATAGTTTAGTTAGTCGAACTCAATCCTGGGATATCTCCCTGAACACCTTGAGATAAAATACCTAACATTGTAATCTATATCTTTGATGTAATAATTACTCAAATCAATAAATATTATATCGTTTTCTTCTAACTTCAAAAACTTCCAAATATCCCCTGTAGTTACCGCGCCGGAAATTTTTCTGATTTCATTTCCTTCTTGTTGATTAAACAATTGTGCTGCTAACATCGCTGCCGCACATTGACCTAATCCACCTTTAATATTTTCATTTTTGGCTTCAATAATAAGTACCACAGGCACATTAATTGTTAGTTGCTCTTTAGAACGACTGATGATAAAATCACAGTATCCATTCAGACCCTTTTCTGGATCTACATCAAAATCTGTTCCCGAAAATAAACTAATTGGATAATTAGCCCTGCGTCTCACCTCCAACAACATCGGAGTGATAATCATTTCTGAACGGGCTTTTTCAGTATTAATTGCTAAAGCCAATTCTGTAGTTTCTTCTAAAGAATTTTTGAGTTGATCACTTGCCTGTAAAGGTTCTATATTGGCACATAAATCAGTTTCTTCATCAATGCGGATGCTGAATGACTTTTTAAATTTACTTAATGTAACGTGAGTTCGATGAACCTCTCCCTCCCAACCTCCCTCTGGGAAACGCAAAGGGAGGAGTAACGAAAAATTAAGCTTTTTACTCCCCTCTGTGCGTCGGAGAGGGGCTGGGGAAGAGGTCAAACAAGACTTGTCGAACTCACGTTAATGTAAAGTCGCTATAAGCCATTTTCCGCACCTGATACCAATTTGGGATTTTATCTGATTGGAAGTTCTAACATCCCACCCTAACCCCTCCCCGTAAGGGAAGAGGGGAGACCAAGCACAGCTTTGGCTTTTTGAGCTTCTTCCGGAATGAAACGTAATTTATCCAACATGATGTTAGATTGAAAATTTCTACAAAAATGCTTTTCCCCGAATTTTGAACAATACTAATTGTCCCAATTTAGTGTCAATATTTCATGGATTCCACATTCAATCAGACATGGTAAAAGGTTTAAGTAGATTTTGATTAAAATGAAAAATTATCAATTAAAAAATTCAAAATGAAAATGTAACATTTTGAATTTTTAATCTTATTCCACTTCATTAAAAAGATGTTCCTCTAACAGAGGCTGCACTTTGCGAAACTCCTCTGGAGACAGTAATTCAGGTTCACCTGTTTTCGCTATCCGTGCAAAAAACAACAGAGGATCGAGGGGAGTATAAATTGCATACTCCTGATCTTCATCATAGAAGCTAGCGAGTAGCTGTAATTGCTCTGGCTCTAAATCTTCTCCTTGGTCTTCGATTTCTAAGGTGAAGAGTTCTGATTCTTCAACTGGCGGTAAATCACCTGCAACTGTCAAAGCATAGGCTGTGTTCTTCAATATTAGGTTCTGCTCAGACAATACAGCTTGAGCAGTAGGAAAAATTTGCTCGATGATGGTGTCGTCTTCTACCAGAACAGCTTCTTCGTCCTCATCCTCACCTTCCCAAGAAAAAATTTCTACAGGTGAGTCTACAGGAAGAAGTAAGACGTATTCTTGTCCATCTACCTCCAGGGAATGCTCTATGTAACATTCGAGCGATCGCCCTGTGTCATCGGTTAAAGTGATGGAACCCGTATGAGCGTTATCATTTTCTTCAGAGAATGGAGAGGAAAACATAGCCAAATGTAGAATTTTAATAAATACCAGCAATATTGGAAATCGCTTAACTATACTAATGACATATGATGTCAACCAAATAGCTTTATACGTAGATACAACTGCTGGCTAATCGTTTTCAGAATATCATGTTAAAAGGTATCAATATTCGCTGCCACTGAACTGCGAGAACTGGCACGCTTGACATCCAGCCATTGTTGCAAAATCAAAGCGGCTGCTTTGCGGTCAATCAAACCTTTATGGCGTGACGGAGAGCGGTTTTCAGCTATCAGCAGTTGCTCTGCTTGAAATGAAGTTAATCGCTCATCCATATATTCCACAGGCAGTTTTAGTGCTTTAGCAAGTCTTATAGTAAATTTCTGAACTTGACGTGCCTGAAATCCTAGTGAGCCATCCATTGAATAAGGCAAGCCCATAACTAGAACTTGCACATCGCGTTCATTAACTATTTGTCTGATTTGCTCGACATCCTGCTCAAAAGATGTACGCTCAATAGTGGTGATTCCCGTGGCAATTAAACCCGTGCGATCGCATCCAGCCACTCCAATCCGCTTCCTACCGAAATCTAGTCCCAACGCTGAAATAAACGGTTTTGGTTGCTCTTGGGATATCACACTAATTCTCCTGCTGTGCATCTACTGATTCAGGAATTGGCAATGCTTCGATGCTAGAGTTTTTTCCCGAAAAGTTAATTGTTTCTGACTTACTTGGCAGTGGTTTCTCGGACGATGGCAATTTTCCTGGTTGTATCCACGACATCCCACCTGGTATAGGTTTACGTGCCGGTTGTAAACCTTGCAGCATATCAGTCCACTGAATTCCTTCTAGGGAAACAAATTTCGACTCCCGTAGCTTGTGCCACACAGAGCGAGACATAACTAATGTATGTTCTATGCGTTTTGCCCCAATTTGCTCCAAATACTCTTCTCGCTCTGCCTGATAGTCTGAGGAGGCTAGTTGTAACCCTTGCTGGGGAAAATCTTGAGCAATGCGAGCCAGTTGAGATAGTAATTCTGGATACAGCCAGGTGTAAGCAGGATGAACCGTCAGCGTTGCAACATGGGGAACTTCACCCTTACGGTCAAGTTGCACGTGAAAATAGCCGATGGCAGCTTTGCGTTGCGGTTCAAATACGTAACCACTGACTACTTCCGTTTTAGTCAGCCATTGCTTCACTGCATCAGTTAAAGCACCAAACAAACTGGTTTTAAAGTCGCGGGTGTTGCGGTCAAAAACCTGACGTACCAGAGGTGGCATCGATGCCGTATCTAGTTGATATAGCAATTGGGCATCAGCATTACTAACGGGCAACAGGTTGGGCAAGTCTGGCTCTGCTTGTGCCAATTCAGCCAGTAATTCTGGGCCAATTTCCCAGTAGGTCATTTCTGCTAGACGCTGGAATCCATTTTGTCGATACAATGCCAGCGCTTCTATGTCATTGATGTTAACTTCCAGTAGCCAAGTGCGAGCTTCCAAAATCGATTCAAAGCAATGACGCAAAAGTTGCGAGCCAATTCCTTGTTTATCGACACCAGGCTCTAGTAGCACTTGATCAATCCGCCAAGTGCTGCGTGTGCGGTTAAAGGGTGACACTTGAATCATCCCTAAAAGCATCCGCCCTTGCTCTGCTACATAGGCACAGAGGCGATACTGGAGAGGGTTAGGAAACCAACTCAAAAATTTCAGTAATCCATACCAGCGACGCAGCCTTTGCATTTGGCTGATGGCAAAACCTGCTCCCTTCGGAGTGAGGGCTGCGAATGACTCTTGAGTTATGCGCTCAATCCCGTCCAGATCACGGTATTGGACTGGTCGGATAACAACACTTAGATTTCGGGGAAGTAATGAAGTCATTTTTATTCGAGCCGCCATTTAGCCTTAACTAACCGCTCTTCAAAGGGACTACTGCAATCATCTTAACTACTTTCTGTCCTTTACTATTGCACCAAAAGGGTGATTTTAGTAACTTAACACTTAAAAGAGCAGAAAAAGCAGACCTTGTGAGAACACCATTGGCATTGACACAACAACATCTGCCTTTATTTTATTGGAATTTTAATTAAAGTTTGTATATTTTTATAGCCCTTGTCGAGAAACTAGCTTTTCAAAGTGGGCTTGGGTTTGATGGAGTAATTGCTGGCGACTATCTACTAGTGTTTGCTTCAGGGTTGGAACAAGATTGCGAGCTTGCAGAGTCATGTGAAGTTGCAGGTTGGCGACATATTCACTGAAATCTTGATTCACTTCATCTGCGCCCGCATTCTTTAAGAAATTTGATTCCATTGCCACTGTGTTCTCCTGTGTTAATCCTATGCTGTCTCTCTTCATGACCAAAAACTATCACGTTGTTTGGACTAACTTCTCAATTTGCAATGAAGTTTAACGCTTCTTAGAAATAGCGATGGTTCTAGTAGTCCATCAACTCAACGAAAGCCGAGTCAGCCCAGTTTTAGAATCTTTCTCTGTGTAGCACCTGGCGCGTCACAAAGAGAAGTCAAATGCGGCTTGGGCCGTTAGCGTCACGCAAAGCGAGGTACGCTGCGCGAAGGATTGGGTAATTTATTTGTTGTCAGTCCATCGGCAACCGATTTGTAAAATGAGTTAAGTCCAGATGGTGAGCTTTTAGCGATCGCAGCAACTCGAAACATCACACTATGGCAAGTTACCTCTAAAGAAAAGATATACTCTTTACCCGTGCCCCTTAAAATCTCAAACCAACACCACCTTGTACGGAGATAGCTGTACCACCGCTATCACGGTAAGCATCAAAAGCGATAATGGCATTGCCAAAAAGCACAGTATTGCTATTTGGGATCATATAATCAATGCCCGGTTGTAAAGCAAAACTAATTTTGTCGCCCACAGGAGAAGAACCACCACCACCAGCCAGCACTAACCCAGCACCCAGGTAAGCATCAGCTTGCCAGTTGAGGGGAAAATCGTAGGAAACCGTAGGCACAACTGCCGTATTATTGCCAATTAACACTTGGGCACGCAGCGAAATTGGCGCTTCCAAAAGCTTGTAACGTCCAGCTATCACCCCCCCAAATTGGACACCATCAGTAATACCAATAGTGGGGCCTATACCAATATAACTGCCATAAGCTACTTGAGCTTGTGCTGGTTTAACACTCGCCAGACTCAAGACCAAGCCAGCCCCCAAAGCTGAAATCAAATATGGAATATACTTCATAACCGACTCCTCACACCAATTAGTCATTAGTCATTAGTCATTAGTCATTAGTCATTAGTCATTAGTCATTAGTCATTAGTTATTAGTTATTTTTCTTCCCTCACTCCCTCATCTCCCTCATCTCCCTCATCTCCCTCATCTCCCTCACTCCCTCATCTCCCTCATCTCCCTCATCTCCCTCATCTCCCTCATCTCCCAGTTCCCAGAGATGCACTGAGCTTGTCAAAGTCTCCCCATTCCCCATTCCATTCTACGGGCAACGGGGATGAATACCTCCTTGAGTACAAATGTATGCTAATTGCTTAGTATCTAAATTTTTGGCTTGAGAAAAATCAACACCTTGGACTACGGCAGACACTGAGCCTAAATCTGGGGTTTGGACAAATTGATCTGCTGGATCTTGTTTGCTAGGGGCGAGAATTGCTCCCTTAAAATCTGCTCCGGCGACATTCGCTCCCCGTAAATCGGCAAGACTCAGGTCAGCATTTTGCAAGTTAACGTTTTCCATCTGAGCCGAACGCAAAACAGCACCAGCTAAACGAGTGGCGCTGAGGTTGGCATTGCTGAGATTAGCACGATCCAAATAGGCTCCTGATAAATCAGCCCCTTGCCAATCAGTGTTACTTAAGTTGGCAAAAGATAATTGCGTTCCGATCGCAGTGGCGCGACCTAAACGGGCAGCATATAGATTGGCCTCATTCAATTTAGCATCGCCTAAATCAGCCCCAGTCAAGCTAGCTTTTTCCAAAACTGCGTTTCGCAGATCGGCTCCCACTAGTTGGGTGCTGTTAAGTTTAGCGTCATATAGACGGGCGTTGGATAAGTTGGCTCTGTTAAGAGTGGCGCGGCTCAAATCAGTACGGTTCATCAAGACGCGACTGAGGTTAGCATCAGTAAGGTTGGCTTGCTGTAACTGAGCTTGGCTTAAATCAGCCATTACATCGTCGTAGGTATCCCAACGTCCATCATCACCCACGCCCCGGAAGCGGCTACCCTTAAAGCTGGCTTGGTTAAGATTTGCAGATTTAAACTTAACTCCTGATAAATCAAGGTTGTCTAGCACTAAGTTGAAGAAAGAACTTCCGGGAGTACCGCTTTGACCTAATTGGGTGCTACTCAGGTCAACGCTCTGGATTTTCCCGCTATAAACGGAGAGAATTTTGTTAATCGTTCGCTGGTTTCTTTGTAGTCGTCCTTGCCGTAATTCCCGCTCTTGGGTTGCAGTGCTACCCACCGACTCCAGTTCGCTAACCAAAAACTGATTCTTATTTTTTAATTCGGGGATGGCTTGAGGCCCGACAGTTGTCAAAGCTTGTTGAATCGTATCCAGGAGGCTGGGGTTAGTTTCGCTAACTAATAAATCCGCCAGAAATTTAATGGACTGTGGGTCATTAATACCACCCATAGCCAGAATTGCACTTTGACGTTGCTCATTAGTCGCCCCAGAGTTGGGAATCAATTGGTTGCGGAGTTCGTCGAATTGTTGCCTGTTGATTTTCTCGGTTGCTCGCTGGGATTGTTGAATTTGGATATATACTTGAGTGCCGATTAAAGTTGCCAACACAGCAGTCATACTCGTTAGCCCTACCCCAAACAGGGTCAAATTAGGATTTTGCTGTATTCGCCGCCACAGATTCGGCGACTGGTTGGTTTGATCTGGGGCTAATTCTTCGTTTCCCTCTTGCCATTCTTCTGCTTGATCATTACCGCCAGTAGAGTGAGCTTGTCTGTTGCTAGCTAAGAGTGCATCTACTGTATAAGTTCCTGCTAGTTGATCGTGGAGTGCGCGACGCCCCCGGCGCGACGGTAAGCCTATCCCTTCACCCACAATCATTAACAATGACAAAAATGTGAATAATCCCAAATTCGGAAAAGCAAAGCTGTAGCGCCATAGCAGATAGGCGATGGAAATGGGTACAGTCCAACGCCCAACTCCTTCTCTAATGACAACTGCCCCCAACCCGGGCGGCTTCCCTTGCTCGTTGACAACCCGCACTTTTAACCAACGTTTCCCAATTGTGCTACCAGTCTTAGCTAGTAAATATAATTGCCACCATGAGAGAGTTACAGGCGCTAACAGAGCGATTGTCCACAAAATATTAGTCGGCCATGCCACGTTACGGATGCCATAACTTACAGGTAGAGCCAGGGGTCTAGCGATCGCTCTTTCTGTTACCACCAGCACAGGGTTAAGCGGTACTCGATTCAGATCGCTTCTAGAATTGGCATACACACCAATGCCGAAGGGAATCAACCCACTAGTAACCACTAATATGATTTCAGTTGCCCAAGCAGCAAAACGCCTACTTGCTAGCAACGGCGAATTGGCTCTTTCCGGTTCTTTTGACTGACCAGATTGATTACTTCTCCTGACAATTGGTGATGTCATCGGATAATTTCCTTTGATATTATTTATTATTTCTACGCCGCGATCGGCACAATTAAAATACAGGACTTACGCAAAAACTCTCTGCAACTCTTATTTATTGGCGTACTTGGCGTACTTCTCCCAGGGGGAGACGCACTCGCGTTTGCGGTTCGTTTTTTCATGATTTTGCGTAAGTCCTAAAATAAACTCAGCTAATCAGCAAACAGAAAAGCATATTGAAATAGGATTTAGAAGTTATACAGCAGAACTTAGAATGGGCTACGCCCAGCTGCGCTAACAGGAGTCAGAATTCTGAAGTAAAACAGGCTTTTGTAAGTCAGAAGCCGTTTGTATTTTGGCTCCTGACTTTCATAACTCCGGGCAGAGTGTAAAGTAAATGCATATCAGCTTATTGCTTACGTTGAAAGCTACCAGATACAAAAAATTTGTATCCAACATACACTAACACCGCCAAAAGTGCCAGAGTGATTACAGATGCAACTAGTTTAAACACTGCTTGTAGCATCGCCAAGCCTACTAGTACCGTCACACCTGAAACTACTAGTTTTTTCGCCCCAGATAAGCTGTTGAACCAAATCTTAAATCGCTCCAGTTGCAAGTTCAAGTTGGCAAAAATAGACTGAGGCATTTGTTCTTTTGCTTGTGGAACCACCCCAGGTGGGGAATTAATCTCAGCCTCTAGCTGGTCGAGGCGACGCTGTAAGTCTTTTTCTGGTTGAGGATTCATCAATTTTTTCTACCTCAGTTAGCATACTTATTCAACAACAGACCAACCAAATCTTATTTTTGGTGGTTGTCATAGTGATTTTAACTAATGTCTGTGCATCTATAGGACTACTATTTGATTTCTGAACAGATACGTAGGGTGCGTTAGCGTTTCGCGTAACGCACCGAATCCTTAAGAATGGTGCCGTACTTTCTGCGCTAACGCACCCTACAAATACTTAATGTTGTTCAAAAATCAAACCGGATTCCTATAATACCTTTCTGCACAAGGAAAAATTATGTTTTTTCTTGTTGCTTTCCAGACATTAATTGTAGAGACGTTGCATTGCAACGTCTCTACACACACCCATCAAATCTTTACAAATAATCCTTAAATTAATGGTATTACTTTATACGACAGCCTTTGGAACCAAGATGGATTGCTGTCGTCAATTAAACCAGACTGTATAACAATATTGCTCTAAAAAAATCTGGAGCATTAATTAAAATGAAAACGCTTCGGCTACTTGCAATTGTTCCCACAGCTTTGGCGATGAGTTTGGTTTTCACTGAGGTGAATTGGGCACAGACACCAACAATCCAAATTAATCAGAATTTTCAACCAGATCCACTGGTTTTGAATGGAAAGTCTGGGGGAACTGTCAAAAGTAATTGTGGCAATATTACCACTGAACCTAATCAAGTTATCCAGGTTACAGAGTCACTACCTTACTTGCGATTAACAGTGGAGAGTCAAGGGAAGCCAACGCTATTGATTGACGGGCCAGGGGGGCGCTTTTGCGTAATGCCAGATAGCTACTCTGGAAGCAAGCCAGAACTTTCTGGTTACTGGCAGGCAGGAAAATACTCGCTGTATGTGGGCGAACTATCCCAGCAGCAGTATAACTACACCCTCTCAATCTCGCAACAAAATAAATAGATAGTCATTAGTCATTTGTCTTTTACTAATGACTAATAACTAATCTTCCAGTGATTTAGCTGGAACTTCGACAGCAGTAACATCAATTGTGCCTTCTGGTGTGAAGCGCCGAAAATGACTATTTTGTACTAACAGCGACTCTCCACAGCTAGGACACTGTAACTGACTGTTATTTAAACCCGTAAATTCATATCCACAGACGGGACACTGATCGGCAACCAAGTTGCGTTGCAGCCACCAACGAAAGCCAAAGAAAGCCACAATGGGTGCCAAAAACAGCAACCCGACAATAATTAGCAACGAATTAACTAACCAACCCAAGCCCAGTGATGCCAGCAACCAAACAACTGCCAGCAGGGTAAGCCAAGGGCGGAGATTTAAAAGATTCAATTGAAATGACTTAAAGCTCATTTTTTAAATTTCGTCCTGCTCTCCTTCTAGGATAGCGATTTTAGTCATTTGTCATTTGTCGTTTGTCATTTGGACTTCATTGCTGAGGATTGAAGCATTTTTTGCAACTGCTGTTGAAAGGCATCTATACCAAATAGAGCGATCGCTTGTTCTCGCAGCCACTTTCCATTACATCGCTGGTCATCCCCTTGAAGCATTTCTATACAAGCTGCTGCTACAGCATCAGGACTGCGGTGTGGTACTCGCCATCCCAGTTTACCATCTTGCAAGGGGTCAGCAGAGCCATCATTGTCACCGGATAACACCGGCACTCCACAAGCCATTGCTTCCAGATAAACAATGCCAAAGCCCTCTTGCGAAGGCATAATATAGGCATCAGCAAGGCGGTAATGTTCCATTAATTCTTCTGTGGCAACAAAACCAGCAAACACGATGCGATCGCTCACGCCTAAATATGCAGCTAGCTGCGCCAATCGTGGTTGGTCATCACCGCGACCTATTACCAAATATTTCACTTCTGGAAAAACTTCAGCGATTTGTGGTAATGCTCGAATTGTGACATCTACACCTTTGTAAATATCTCCTGACCATAACCGCGCTACTGTCATTAACACTTTACCACCAGTTAAGCCATACTTCTGGATTAATTCTGGCTGCTTGCAACCAGGAGTGAATTTGTCCCCATCAATTGCACAAGGCATCATCTGTACCATTTTTGGGTTTAGACTATTAGCAACACAAGCGCGATCGCGGCTGTAGCGACTAATTGTCCAAATTCCATCTGCTGATATCAGGGCGCGACGTTCTTGATTTTTGAGCGGTTCCCAGACTTCTTTGCCGTAAGTTAGTACGGTGTAAGGAATCCCCAAAGGCTGACAAAGAGTTTGTACTAATACTCCTAAGTTAATATGACCGCAGAAAACTTGCTGCGGACGGCTTTGCAACAGACACTTAAGTAAAGCTGCTGCCATTTGTAGTCTTCCTATTTGGGGAGACTGATTTTTAAAGTAATGAAATTTTAACTTCTCGTCTTCAAAGGTATTTAAGCTATCAGGACTATCTCGCAGCAAAAAAACTTCCGCCTTGTAGGCTTGGCTCAATCCCAGATAGGCGCGAAAAATATCTTTTATATATGATTGAATACCACCTTCGTGAGCAAAAATTTCTAAAAACACGAATACATGGTTAGTTTTTTTGTTAACCTGATCACCTAACTTGAGTTTTTCTGTCACTGTAGTAATGTTCATGTTAGGTTATTAACACTTGCGGGAAGGGCGCGATCGCACCGCTTTGTAACCGCTCTAAATCTGTTTTTACCATTTTTTCTAAAAGTTCTTCAAAGCTCACTTGGGGTTCCCAGCCGAGATTTGTTTTAGCTTTACTGGGATTAGCTACTAGTTGAAAATGCTCATCTTGTCGCAATAAGCTAGTATTTATGACTACATACTGCGTCCAATCTAATCCGACAGACTCAAAGGCTGTGGCAACTAAATCCCTAACACTGTGCAATTTGCCAGTGCCAATCACATATTCTTCCGGTTCGTCCACTTGCAGCATTAACCACATTGCCTCTGCGTAATCCCCGGCAAAACCCCAATCGCGTTTGGCATCTAGATTACCGATTTCTAAGGTGTCAGTTAAACCCAATTTAATCGATGCGGCCGCCAAAGAAACTTTTCGCGTGACAAACTGAGGTGCGCGTAGAGGAGACTCATGATTATATAAGATTCCACTACAGGCAAATAGTCCGTAGCGCTGTCTGTGATGCACCATCGTCCAGTGGGCGTGCATCTTCGCCGCAGCATAGGGATTTTTGGGACGAAAAGACGTTTCTTCATCTTGCGGCGAAATAAATACATCGCCAAACATTTCCGAACTGCTGGCTTGATAAAATCTGGTAGACAAACCAACTTGTCGTACTGCTTCTAAAAGCCTGGTAGCCGTACCAGTTATCAAATCCAGAGTTCCCAATGGGTCGTTCCAGGAGTCGGGTACAAAACTGGGAGCTGCCAAATTGTAAATTTCTTGGGGACGCAGTTGTTCAACTGCGGTTAACAGCGCCGCATGATCCCTCAAGTCAACCGTAAAAATTTCTACCTGATTTGCCAGTGTTCCTAGCTTTGTCAAATTAGGTTGTCGATGGGGAGGTACTAATCCTACAACTCGATAACCACGGTTGAGGAGCAAATGGCTGAGATAGTAGCCATCTTGACCAGTTATTCCTGTAATTAGGGCTGTTTTAATCATATCTGTCGCCTAGTCTCTCTATCTCTTTAAGGACTAAATGGCACTTGTTGGAGGACAAAAATTTAGGCTCTCAACACTGCTGACAAATCTTAACAAGGGATCTAGTGTAACTCGAATGCTATCTTTACTGTATTCACTAATTCTTTTTATACAAAAATATTATTTTATGTTTGACAAAAAAATGCTAATAACTAAGCAATTTCACGCAATAAACACATTACTCCAATTCAAATATTGCTGGAAATGAGTATACTTTTATCAATCAAGTAACTAGGTTTTGGAGCAGAAACTGCTTCTGCTTATGCTTTTGTTTTAAAGTAAGTAGCTCAACTTTACTTTTGTGCTTCTACAGAGTATTTGACGATCAGAAGGCAATTTCTACCATCTGCACCACGTTCGTACACAACACGGTCTGCTAACCGTCGCAGGAGAAACCATCCATACCCCCCTACTTGTAGAGTCCCTGGGGCTGGCTCTGCGATCGCATCAGGATTGAAAGGTTTTCCATAATCCCAAATTCTAATTTCTAGTCGGTCAATCCACAGATAAACATTAATCTCAATGGTTGTTTCCGGCGGTAAAGCATGATGAGCGTGACGAACAGCGTTGGTAAAGCCTTCTGCTAATGCTAAATTAAGGCGATCAAGTTGGGTTTTTGACCAGCCTAGTTGAGATAAGTGTTGCAGACAAAATTGCTCAAACCATTCTTGCACCTGGTTTAGGAGCCTGAGTTCGCTCTTAACCGTCAGATGGTCTTGCTGCACTATGCTAAACATTAACTGTGACTTTAATACAAGTAAGCGCAAGTTGCTAGTTATTAAATTTTGCGCTTTTCGCAAAATTTCTCTGACATAAAAAAATCTAAATTGACATATTTTGCGTACCAAAATACAAAACATGAACGATTTTGGCATTTCGAGGGTTGTAACTAGCAACTTACGTTAAGTAAATGAAAAATGTTTGTATCTATTAACTTTTAGTGATTTGAGATTTTGAATAGCTTTTCCATCCAAAACTTCAGATCCCAGATGTCATCTAAGCTATTGAAGAAAAATAGGGAATTCAGAATCAAGATGCTCGCGGACTCGTTGGCGTAGCCTCTCCAAGAGTTGAGGCTGCGCTATCAGTGCGGGGACTGAATCTCCCACTGATTGAAGATCGCGGCTCAACTGAGCTTCGCAGAACGTCCAAACGTTTTTCGGTAAATTATGACTCCTGAATTATTTCTTGTTAAAATTGACGCCTGTTGATTGTTTTCAAAAGCACATTTGCATCTGCTTTTGAAACTCACAGGCGTCAAAGTACTTTGCGGTGACTAATTTAGAATAGTCCCAAGGTCAAAGATTTATCCAATGGCAAGGCAGCACCAATACCTAGCCACACGGTAACAAGGGTACCAAAGAGGAACACTGTGGTTGCAACTGGACGGCGGAATGGGTTTTGGAACTTATTAACGTTCTCAATAAAAGGAACGAGGATTAGTCCCACTGGTACGGAACCCATTGCTAACACTCCTAAAAGTTTGTTAGGAAGCGATCGCAAAATCTGGAAGACTGGATACAAATACCACTCCGGCAAAATTTCCAATGGTGTGGCGAAAGGATTTGCTGGTTCACCGGTCATTGCGGGATCTAGCACAGCTAGAGCCACAATCGCAGCGAAGGAACCCATGATCACGATTGGGAAGACGTAAAGTAAGTCATTAGGCCAAGCGGGTTCACCGTAGTAGTTGTGGCCCATGCCTTTAGCGAGTTTGGCTCTTAACTGAGGATCGCTCAGGTCAGGTTTTTTTTGTGTTGACATTTTGAAATGTGCTCTCCTGCTTAAGTTAAATTAAAGCATTTGTGAAAGTTATCAGCTACTAGGCAACCAACGTGCGGCAGTAATCTATCTCCGGTCAGCCGCCTGGAGGTTTTCTACAGCTTTCAGCCCCAGATACAAGTATTTGTTTTTTAGAACTTATGGGCAATTAATTTCTTGTGTTTCATAAGTTTAGAACAAACAACATCATCTGAAAACTGACAAATGTTGCCTTTGGCTAATAGCTGAGATTACAAAGGCCCGGAAATGCCTTGCTTGCGGATCATCAAGAAGTGAAACAGCATGAAGACTGCAATCAACCAAGGCAATACAAAGGTGTGTGCGCTGTAGTAACGAGTTAGTGTTGCTTGACCAACACTAGAACCGCCGCGCAGCAAGTCGGAAATCAGAACGCCAACCACAGGAATTGCTTCTGGTACACCGCTAACGATTTTCACAGCCCAGTAGCCAACTTGATCCCAAGGTAGGGAATAGCCGGTGACTCCGAAGGAAACGGTAATCACAGCTAGGATGACACCACTTATCCAGGTTAATTCGCGGGGTTTTTTGAAACCACCAGTCAGGTAAACCCGGAAGGTGTGTAAAATCATCATCAACACCATCATGCTCGCAGACCAGCGATGGATAGAGCGAATTAGCCAACCGAAGTTGACTTCATTCATGATGTACTCCACTGAGGAGAAAGCTTCGGTGACTGTTGGTCTGTAGTAGAACGTCATCGCAAATCCAGTGGCAAACTGGATGAGAAAGCAAACCAGGGTAATTCCACCCAGACAGTAGAAGATATTGACGTGGGGAGGGACGTACTTACTAGTGACGTCTTCCGCGAGTGCCTGAATCTCCAGGCGTTCCTCAAACCAGTCGGAAACGTTGGCCATACAATCTCAAGTTCCTAAAAGTCGGTTGCGGTTGATAAATCGTGAAGTTCTGAATCGGCAAAAGCCTTGGTTCAGACTTCTCTCCCAATTAGCAATTTTGGGATTTTAGTAAAGGAGAGTTTTTTGGAAAGCTTTTCAGCTTTTGGCGTGCTAAGAGACTTCAGAAACTTTACACTCTGTAAAGAAGGGATATATTGCGATCTCTTTACGCCCCTACATTGAAAATGGTGGACACAAAGTAGATTTTATCCTTTGGTGAGTGGATACGATGCATCAGTTGACTGAACAACTTGATGAGAAAAATGCACCACTTCTATAAAAAAAGTAACATAATCGAGAGATAGATTTCATCAACAACAGGGGAAGTGGGCATTTCTAGGCAATTTGGGTTGAGGTGGAATTGATAATGGGGTTCATGAACAAACAAGTCTTTCGGGTTGGATTTTCATTGTTAATGGCATTTTGGTTAGCGTTGGGCACGCTGACACAGCCGGCCCTGGCTTTGACGACGGAACAAAAGCTGGTTTCGGAAGTTTGGCGAATTGTTAATCGCACTTATTTAGATGAGACGTTTAATCATCAAAACTGGGCAGCAGTCCGGCAGAAGGTTCTGGAGAAGCCGCTCAGTGACTCAAATGCTGCTTATACGGCAATTGGGAAGATGCTCAAGAGCCTCGACGATCCTTTTACCCGCTTTTTAGATCCAGAACAATACCGCAGCTTACAGGTCAATACTTCTGGGGAACTGACTGGAGTAGGATTGCAAATTGCTTTGAATCCTGAGACTGGGAAATTGGAAGTAGTGGCTCCCATCGCAGGTTCGCCAGCAGATAAAGCGGGGATTAGACCACGCGATCGCATTATCAAAATTGAAGGCGTTTCTACAGAAAACCTCACTCTTGATGAAGCTGCTACCAGAATGCGCGGCCCGAGTGGCAGCCTTGTGACTCTCCTCATTGAACGGGACGGAGAGGCAGAAACGGAAATTAGACTGACACGCGATCGCATTGCTCTTAACCCTGTAATCTCCGAATTGCGTGTTTCCACGGAGGGTAGACCCATTGGCTACCTTCGCCTCACTCAATTTAATGCCAACGCCTCAACAGAATTAGCACACGCTATTTCTAGTCTAGAGAAAAAAGGCGCTGCTGCCTACATTCTGGATTTGCGAAATAATCCTGGGGGGTTATTGCAATCAGGAATTGAAATCGCCCGTCTTTGGTTAGACTCTGGCATAATCGTTTATACTGTTAACCGACAAGGCATTCAGGGTAGTTTTGAAGCCCTTGGGCCAGCCCTGACGAAGGATCCTCTGGTGATTTTGGTGAATCAAGGAACTGCTAGTGCCAGTGAGATTCTCGCCGGCGCACTCCAAGACAATGGTCGTGCCCAGTTAGTAGGCGAAACCACCTTTGGCAAAGGCTTAATTCAATCCTTGTTTGAATTATCAGATGGTTCTGGCTTGGCAGTGACAATTGCTAAGTATGAAACTCCTCAACATCGGGATATTAACAAATTAGGTATTAAGCCTGATCAGGTGATTTCCCAAGCAGCCATTAACCGCGAACAGATTGGCACTGAAGCTGATTTGCAATATCAAGCAGCAGTGAAGCTTTTGGTTAAAAACTCGGTGGTGGCGGGAAAGGGGTAAAAAGTTAGGAGTTAGGAGTTGGGAGTTGGGAGTTGGGAGTTGGGAGTTGGGAGTTGGGAGTTGGGAGTTGGGAGTTGGGAGTTGGGAGTTGGGAGTTGGGAGTTGGGAGTTGGGAGTTAGGAGTTGGGAGTTGGGAGTTGGGAGTTAGGAGTTGGGAGTTGGGAGTTGGGAGTTGGGAGTTAGTATTGTTCCCAGTCTGAGACTGGGAATGACCGAATAATTACTAATTTTATGGTTAGTGAGCTTGTCGAAGTATGGGGATTGTTAATTTTGAATTTTGAATTTGAATTTTGAATTCGGAGCGAAGCGACGTGACTCAGACCACCTCAAATCAAATTCGTTGGACTAGTGCCGATTTAGAATTATTTCCTGACAGGGAATGGAAGCGTTACGAAATCGTTGATGGAGAATTGTTTGTGACTCGCGCTCCACATCTAGGTCATCAAGATTCTGGTGGTTGTATTTATGCCCGATTATTCTTTTGGTCAGAAGAAACTAATCTGGGTAAGCCTTTTTTTGCACCGGGTGTAGTCTTCTCTGATATAGATGATGTGATTCCCGATGTGGTATGGGTCAAGCAAGAACGCCTAGCTGCAATTGTCGATGAATCAGGACACTTTACTGCTGCACCTGATTTAGTTGTGGAAGTCCTTTCTTTGGGTAGCCAAAATGAGCGCCGCGATCGCGAGGTAAAACTGCGGTTATATTCTCTTAAGGGTGTCCTAGAATATTGGATTGTTAACTGGCGACTCCAGCAGATTGAGGTCTATCGTCGGGATATGGGACAACTTAGGTTGGTAGGAACATTGCTATCTGAGGATGAACTCACATCCCCATTACTACCCGGTTTTTGCTGTCAAGTTGCCCGTTTTTTTTAAAGTTATCAAAGTACTATCCAGCCTTTGAACTTATCCATCTGATTGAATTGCTTGGGCTAACTGCTGCACAAAGGCTTGATGTTCGACAGAATTCAACCCTGCTTGCAATACGGTTAACACCTGTTGCATATCACCCGCCAGCAAGGCAGATTGATCTAACCACAATCCTGGAAAGATTTGGCTGTGAATCACACCTGTCAGATCAGGGTGCAGATTTATATACTCTCCTGCTTCTAAGTGGAACCAATCAATGCGCTGCTCAAACACCTGCCACACAAGGTACTCCTGTATACCATTCCGCCGATAAGCACGCTTTTTGTCACCCAGATCGACCGTGGCACTACTGGCAGCAATTTCTGCAACTAGTTCTGGCGCTCCCTCCACATACCCATCTTGGCTGAGGTGCGATTGCCCACCTGATTGAGCATCAATCAATAACACCGCGTCGGGTTGGGGTTCATTGTCCAAGTCAAGGCGAACGGTTGGGTTATCACCAAGACGCACTCCTGGGGTCGCAATCTTGTAAGTCCATAACCAGCCCATCAAGTCACCGTGAGGTTCAGCATGTGGTTCAAACCGCAGAGGTGAAGCCATGTAGACAGTTCCTTCAATCAATTCGGCTTTTTTTAGTTTTGGCATCGCACTGTAGCGCCGCTCAAATTCAAAGCGGGTCAGGCGATCGCCGTTTTCTAAAGGGGGAGATGTCAAACGCCAAAGCGAGTAAGAAGGCATAGTTAGGGCAGAGGCAATTTATTTTTATCCTACAATAACTGCGATTTTATCGTTTATGCTGACAATGGCTGAATCAAGCAGAAATCATAGCGATCGCATCAATCTCTACCAACACATCTTTAGGTAAGCGCGATACCTGGACACAGGCCCGTGCTGGGGCTGTATCTTCCGGGAAATATTTAGCATAAACGGCATTCACCGCCGCAAAATCATTCATATCAGCTAAAAATACAGTAGTTTTCACCACATCTTGAAAAGTCGCACCGGCTGCTGTGAGGATGGCTTCAAGATTAGCAATTACCTGCTCAGTTTGCTTTTTGACATCATCAGTGTAGACGACATCACCAAGACGAGGATCGATGGCAATTTGTCCAGCTACGAATACAAATTGACCAGAAGCTGCGATCGCTTGATTATAAGGGCCGACTGGAGCGGGTGCGTTATCAGTATTAATTACTTTACGAGTCATAGATATTACTTTCTCTAACGATGTTTCCTGTTTACCGATTTCCACCTCAGAGGCGATCGGCTTGTAGACCTCTCCATCTGGCATTATCGCACCAGTTAGGTCTGCATCTTTAAAGGTTGCCCCATAGATATTTGCCCCAGTTAAATCAACCCTTCTCAAATTTGCTCCATCTAAATTTGCCTGGATTAAATTTGCCCATCGCAAATTTGCTTTTTGTAAATTTGCTCCTTGGAATAATGCTTTTGTAAGGTTTGTACTTTGAAGAGATGCTGCTGTGAAATCTATATCAGCCAAATTCATGCCTGAGAGATCAACTTCGTTCAGATTCGCTCTATGAAATCTGGCCCCTTGAAGTTTAGCACTTTGCAATATTGCCTCAGTTAAGTTTGCCAGAGTTAAATTTGCTCCAACTAAGTACGCCTGACCCAAATCTGCCTTAGTTAGATTAGCTTTACTGAGATTAGCTTCAGCTAAGTAAGCCGCAGTCAGGTCTGCACTACTAAGATTTGCTCCACTTAAATTTGCTGTATCTAAATTCGCATAGATTAATTTTGCACTACTTAAGTTGACACCTGTCAGTTTTGCCTGTTCTAAGTTTGCATAATTTAAATTAGTGTTACTTAGATTTGACCAACTTAAGTCAGCACCATTAAGGTCTGTCCAAGCAAAAATTGCTGAAGAAGCACTCACCGAATTCAACTTTGTATTTGTTAGAGACGCTTTAGTAAGATTTGTACTATTAAGTTTTGCTTGCGTTAAGTTTGGCCCACTTAAATCGGCTCCAGCCAAATTTGCATTATCTAAGTCTATTTCACTGAGGTCTGCACCTTTGAGATTTTCTTCACTCAAATTTTCTGAACGAAAATTCCGTTGTCCTTCGGCGTATTTCTCCAACAACGACTCAGCATCCATAATGCACCTTTAAATACCACTGACACAGTATAATCACAAAAACTTTGTGTCACAGATATTCTTCTCCTCTCTCCCTTGGCGTCCTTGGCGTCTTCTCTACGAGACGCTGCGCGAAGGCGGTTTGTCCTTCTTACCCCAACCTTGGACGTATCCCATAATGCCGATATCGCCAATAATCCCGCAAAATGCGATCGTGGTCAAAACATAAATTACCAGGCACACACCAATACTCAAAAATGCCTACACCCTCATTGGTGACAATTTAAAATAACATCGCTTTTGTCAACCAGAAATTATGCTGGAAATTAAATAAGGAGTAAGGTATAAAACTAAGCTTCGTACCAAGATTTCAGTATAAAGATTAACAATGAAGACAAAGATTAGGCGATCGCTAACCCAAAAACAATGTTTTCTATCACAGTTTTTGGCAGAATTTTCACTCTATAGATATATTGACAAATGCATCATAACCTT